>CAXTUM010000409.1:0-3551 GCA_964247205.1 uncultured Beijerinckiaceae bacterium | reverse complement strand
GCCGCCTGGATCGTCACGGCCTGCGCCCCCACGATCTCGGCGATGCGGGCGGTGCCGACGTTATAGGCGCGCCACTTGAGGCCCTTCATGTCCGCTACGGAGTTCAGGTCCTTCTTGGCGTAGATGCCCTGCGGCGGCCAAGGCACGGCGAAGAGAATCATCAGGCCCTGAGCGTCCAGCAGCTTGGCGAATTCCGGCTTCGATGCTTCCCAGAGCTTCTTCGAATCCGCGAAAGAGGTCGCCAGGAACGGCACCACATCGATGCCGAACAGCGCATTTTCGTTCTCGTGGATGGACATCAGAACTTCGCCTATCTGGGCCTGACCGGTGGCGACGGCGCGCTTGATTTCCGGGGCCTTGAACAGCGATGCGCCGCCATGCACCGTGATCTGGAGCTTACCTGCGGTCAGGCGCTCCACATCTTTGGCGAATTCCACAAGGTTTTCGGTGTGGAAATTCGTGGGAGCATAGGCGGCTGGCAGGTTCCATTTGGTCTGCGCCATCGCCGATGTCGCCGTGAGGGCGAATGCGGCGGTGACAGTGCAGCCCAGAGTCTTCAGGATGTCGCGGCGTTGCATGAATGTCCTCCTTGAGATGACGAGCGTTGAAACAAGTTGTGGCGTTACTTTTCCGGGAAGGCAAGCTGGGGCAGCACCAGTACGATTTCCGGGAACATCGTGATAATGACGACCGCGACGTTCAGCAGGAGGAAGAACGGAAAAGCGGCCTTGGCGATGCTGATCGTGTCTTCGCCGCTCATGTTCTGCAGGACGAAGAGATTGAAGCCCACCGGCGGCGTTATCTGCGCCATCTCGACATGGATGACGAGATAGACACCGAACCAGATCAGGTTGAATCCCGCTTCTTTCACCATGGGGAGAACGATCACGGCGGTGAGCACAATCATCGAGATGCCGTCGATGAGGCAGCCCAGAATGATATACATGATCGTCATGGCCATCACGAGCATGTGCGGGCTGAGGTTCTGGCCCTTCACCCATTGCGCGAGGCCTGCCGGAATACCGGTATAGCCCATGGCCGCCGTGGTGAAGGCCGCGCCCGCAAGGATAAGCATGATCATGCAGGTCATCCGGGTGGCGCTCATGATGCTTTCGCTGAGCGTAGCCCATGTCAGCGTGCCGCTCCACCAGGCGAGGAGCAGGGCCCCGCAGACACCCCATGCCGCAGCTTCCGTCGCCGTGGCAAAGCCCAGGATCAGCGACAGGAAGACCGCCAGGATCAGCGATACGATGGGAGCCAGTTTTTTCGACTGGCGCAGCTTTTCGCGGAACGGGATCGATGGGTCACGCGGCGGCGTCTTGCCGGGATTGAGCAGCGACCAGATGACGACGTAGCCCATGTAGAGCGCCATCACGAGCAGGCCCGGCAGGAAGCCGCCGAGGAAAACCTGCAGGACTGATACATTGGCCGTGACCGCATAGACCACCATGGGGATCGACGGCGGGATCAGCAGGCCCAGCGTGCCTGAGCCAGCCAGCGTGCCGAGGCTCAGGCGCCTGTCATAGCCGCGCTTTTCCAGTTCCGGCAGGGTCATCTTGCCGATCGTGGCGCAGGTAGCGGCGGATGAACCCGACACCGCCGCGAAGATGCCGCAGCCGATGATGTTCGTGTGCATGAGGCGTCCCGGAAGCCATTGCACCCAAGGCGCCAGCCCGCGGAACATTTCCTCCGACAGGCGGGTGCGGAACAGGATTTCCCCCATCCAGATGAACAATGGCAGCGCCGCCAGTGTCCAGGAGGATGTGGCGCTCCAGACCGATGTCGCCAGCGCCTGGCCGATATTGGAATCGGTCGTCAGGATCATCGCGAGGAGGCCAACGAGGCCAAGGCCGACACCGATCCAGACGCCGCTGGCGAGGATGATCATCATGAACGCCAGCAGGACGAAAGACAGTTCAATCATGCCGATGCTTTGAAACCCGAGACTTTGCAGCATGATCAGACTCCCCCGCCCGACGCGACGCGGTCCAGAAGCTCTTCTGGCGTAGCGGGGGGCTCTTTTTCGTAGGTCGGTCTTTTGCCATTCAGCACTGTCCACAGTTCATCCAGAAAGGCGACCAGCAGCAGTCCGAGCCCGAGTACCATGGCCATCTGGGGAATCCATAGCGGCACAACGATCACGCCGGTCGACATGTCGAAGAAGCGCCAGGAATCATGGGTTAGCCGCATCGACTGGGCAAAGAAGTAACCGATGAAGAGTGAGCCGACTGTAAGCGAAAACAGTTCCGCCACCTGTTTTGTGCGGCCCGTCAGGCGTTCCAGCAGCAGGCCTACCCGGATCATCTCGCCTCGCTTGAAGGTGTGGGCGAGACCGAGAAATGACATGCCGACGAGGCTCCAGGCCGCGAAATCATCTCCTGAAGGAACATTCAATCCCAGCGGGCGGCCCAGAGACAGCGCCATCATCAATAGCAGGATGAGTACGAGGAAGGCGCCGGAGAGAATGCCGCCCGCGAAATAGAGCGCATCAAGGACCCGCCGGATCATGCCGGTTTCCCCAATGATCCATTATATGCGCATGTATCCGTCGGTTTAAGACCTGTCATGTCAGCCCTCCCATCCAGGATAGGTTCGAATGTCCGGAGGCCATTGTCAAAAGCTATGTGACGCAGGAGAAGTCGGCGAGCGAAAAAACCGTGGATAAAAAAATGTTGTCAACATTTTATCGACGAATTATAAATGTTCAGAATTGACATGCTTACGGGAGGAATTTGACGATGCGCTGGGATTTCTGGATCGACCGCGGCGGCACCTTCACCGATGTCATTGCCCGCGCGCCGGATGGCAAGCTGTCCGCCCGCAAGCTGCTGTCGGAAAATCCGCGGGCGTACAAAGATGCTGCCGTGCAGGGAATCCGCGAGCATCTCGGCCTCAAGACGGGCGAGGCCATTCCAGCCGGTATCATCGGTGAGGTCCGCATGGGCACCACGGTCGCCACCAATGCGCTGCTGGAGCGCAAGGGCGATCCCACGGCGCTGGTGATCACGCGCGGTTTCCGCGATGCGCTGGAGATCGGCTATCAGGCGCGGCCGAAGATTTTCGCCAAGGCCATCATCAAGCCGGAATTGCTCTATTCCGATGTTGTCGAGATCGACGAGCGCGTGCTGGCTGACGGGGTTGTGGAGAAGGCGCTGGACGAAGTGCAGCTTCGCCAGCAGCTGGAAAGTCTGAAAGCCAAGGGCCTCAAGGCCATTGCCATCGTCTTCATGCATGCCTGGCGTTATCCGGATCACGAGAAGTGCGCGGCGGAGATCGCGCGGTCCATGGGTTTCGCACAGGTTTCGGTCAGCCACGAAGTGTCTCCGCTGATCAAACTTGTGGGGCGTGGTGATACGGCGGTGGTTGATGCCTACCTCTCGCCAATCCTGCGGCGCTACGTGGAGCAGGTCGCGGGGGAGCTTGATATCGAACGCACCGGGGCGCGCCTGATGTTCATGATGTCGTCCGGTGGTTTGACAGCGGCAGACCTATTCCAGGGCAAGGACGCGATCCTGTCTGGTCCTGCCGGTGGCGTCGTTGGCATGGCCGAG
>CAXTUM010000408.1:1260-3552 GCA_964247205.1 uncultured Beijerinckiaceae bacterium | reverse complement strand
ATCTTCCTGCGCGCCTCCGGCTGTCATCACATGCAGGGGTTCTATTTCGCCAAGCCGATGCCCGCAGAAGAGATCACCAAAATCGCCACGAAGCAGATCGGCATGATCCGGCCCTATCCGCGCATGTGGGCCTGACGTCCCGAGCGCATCGACTCTGGCGGTGCATTTCGCGCCAGAAAGCCATTGCCATGTTTCAATCGGCAAGAACCAGTGGGTGAACCGAACGCCAGTGGTCTCCACGAGATCAATTGTGTTCGCATGGAACCTTCTGCCGGAAAGCGGGAAGGCAGGTCACTGCCGACAGGTGACCGCTGGCGTTGAATTGCCTCGTTCTGCTGCGGCCGACGCATCTGCAACCGGTTGACAAGCCAGTCCCCCGCCGCTCCTATTGCCGGAATGACCTCCCTAGCAAAGACCGCACGGAATTTTGCCCCATGACGTGGCGGAGCCATGCGCTCGCAGGAAGTGGCGCTGCATCACTGGGTTTCATCCTGCTGCCCATCGTGTTCGTGGTCTGGCTCTCGTTCTTCGCACAGGAGATTCCTTCGTTTCCGCCGCAGGGCTATTCGCTGCGATGGTTCGGCGCGGTGTTCGAGCACCGGCAATTCGTTTCAGGGTTCATAACCAGCCTGCAGGTCGGTATCACGGCGACGGTTGTCGGCCTGGCGCTGGGCGTTCCGGCTGCACTGGTTCTGTCTCGGCGCTCTGGCGGCGCCGGAAGCCCTCTCGGCCAGTTGCTGCTGCTGCCCCTTGTGGTTCCCGGCATCGTGCTGGGAACAGCTGTCTATATCTTCCATGTCGAGGCCGAAATCCTTGCCTATGAGAGAGGTCACAATCTGGCCGTCATCGGTTCGCTTGGCGGGCTGATCGCAGCGCATGTGCTGATCGTCATCCCCTGGACGGTGCGGCTCGTGCTGGCGAGCCTCGCGGGACTGGACCGCAGCATCGAGGAGGCTGCCCTCAACCTTGGTGCGACGCCATGGGTGGCCTTCCGCCGTGTGACGCTGCCGATGATCCGGCCCGGTATCGTGGCGGCGGCGCTGTTCGGCTTCGTCACGTCCTTCGGCAATCTGGAGATGAGCCTGTTTCTGGTGGGCCCCGGCCGCACGACGCTGCCCATCGCCATCCTGCAGTATCTGGAATGGAAACTGGACCCCACGATCGCGGCAGTGTCGGTTTACCAGATGATCATCATTGCAGCGGCGCTGCTGCTGACGGACCGTTTTGTCCGTCTCGCGCGGGTGGTCTGACCATGGCCAGCGTGCGGCTCCAGAATCTCTCCAAGCGCTACGGCGACACCACTGCCGTGAGCGGCGTGACTCTCGATATCGCGCAGGGTGAGTTCATCGTGCTGCTTGGCCCGTCGGGCTGCGGCAAGACCACGACGCTGCGGATGCTTGCGGGGTTCATCGCGCCCACGGAAGGGCGGATCAGGATCGGCGAGCAGGACGTGACGCGGGTTCCGCCCTGGCGGCGCAACACCGGACTTGTGTTCCAGTCCTACGCGCTGTTTCCGCACATGACGGCAGCGGAGAATGTCGCTTTCGGACTCGAGATGCGCAAGCTGCCCAAACCGGAGATCGCGGAGCGTGTGCGCGAAGCGCTGGAGATGGTGCGGCTGGGCGCTCTGGGGGACCGGCTGCCGCGCGCACTCTCGGGCGGACAGCAGCAGCGTGTGGCCCTGGCCCGGGCGCTGGCGGTGCGGCCCGACGTGCTTCTGCTGGACGAGCCCTTGTCCAACCTCGATGCCAAGCTGCGCGCAGAGGTGCGGGTGGAAATCCGCGAATTGCAGCAACGCCTCGGCCTGACAACCGTGATGGTGACACATGACCAGGAAGAGGCGCTGACCATGGCGGATCGTCTCGTGGTGATGGCCGAGGGACGCGTCCGCCAGATCGGCAGCCAGCGCGATCTCTACGAGCGCCCAGCCGACCGCTTCGTGGCGGATTTCGTCGGGCGGTCGAATTTCATTGGCGGCCTTGTGACCGGGGAACAGCAGTTCACAAGCAGCGGCGGCGCAGTGATCCATCTGGGCGTCCGCGACGGCAAGACTCCGGCAGGCCAAGCCGCAACCTTCGCCATCCGGCCCGAGCAATTGACCCTTGCAACGAAAGACCTTGCATCCGGCCCCGCCGCCGGGTTCAATCGTCTGACAGGTGCGGTGGCGCTGACGTCTTATCTGGGAGCGGGCATCGACGTGCATGTCGTGCTGCCTGGTGGCGAGCGCCTGACCGTCGCCATGGCAAACCGTGCGGGCCTTGCGGTGCCGTCGGCAGGAGATACCGTAGAGAT
>CAXTUM010000408.1:0-1160 GCA_964247205.1 uncultured Beijerinckiaceae bacterium | reverse complement strand
TTGCTGGCCAGCAAAGGCTTCGAACTGGTGCAGGATCAGGCCTCGGATGCGCCGCGCCGCGCCAAGATGATTGCCGAGAAGCGTCTGCCGCGCGGCACCAGCGATGTGCAGGCGCTCTCCGCCGTCAATGTGGCAGAGATGGTGGCGCAGGGCACGCTGGAGAAGATCGACTACACCCAGATCCCCAATGCAGCCAATCTGCTGCCCGTGCTGAAATCAGAATACTCGATCCCGCATATCTATTCCGGGATGGTGATCCTTTATAACCCCAAAATGATTACCAAAGCTCCCACGAGCTTCACGGACCTGTTCGATCCCGCCAACATGGGCAAGGTCGGTGTCATCGACATCCAGTATATCTACACGATGCTCGCGGCCTCTCTCGCCGCAGGCGGGACCGTCTCGGATTTCGAGCCGGGCAAGCCGAAACTGATGGCGCTGAAGGCGGGCGGCGTGAAGGTCTATCCCACCAACGAGGCGCTGGCGCAGGCGCTGAAGACCGAAGAGATCGGCATGTGCATCATGTGGAAGGCGCGCGCCGTGCAATGGCAGAATGCGGGCATCCCGGTCCAGGCCGTGGCTCCCAAGGAGGGCGTGCTGCTGTTCGTCTCGGAACTCGCCATTCCGCGCAATGCCCAGAACAAGGCCGGCGCCTATGCCTACCTGAACGCAGCGCTGGACCCTGCGCCGCAGGCGGCGTTCGCGGTGGATTTCGGTTATAACGCGACAGTTTCGAACGCGATAGTGGCCGCTGATCTGGACGCCCGCATCGGCTTCACGCCGGAAGAGCGCAAGCGGCTGATGAACCCGGACAACGACTACATCACCAAGAACGATTCTGCCCTGAAGGAATGGTGGGACAAGTCGTTCAAGGGTTGACGTGCAAGGGCTGACCGCATGAACGCTGGAGAGCGCCCGTCGCTGGCGGCCATCCTGATCGGCCCGGCCACCGCCTTCGTCGTGCTGATGATGGCGGTGCCGCTGCTGATCCTGCTGCGCTACAGCTTCAACGGCTTCGAGTCCGGCAAGGGCATGATCGATGCCGTGACGTCGGCCAACTACGTCAAGTTCTTCACCGATCCGTTCTATCTCGCGGTTCTGTGGCGGACCTTGCGCGTGGCGCTGACGAACCGCCGCTTTTTCTGAATTCGCGAGCCCCG
>CAXTUM010000407.1:0-3556 GCA_964247205.1 uncultured Beijerinckiaceae bacterium | reverse complement strand
TCGGTCATGGCGTAGCAGCCGATGGCGAGGCAATCGCCATGCACCATCAGGAAGGAACACGTGCGTCCATGCGCGGCGTCGTAGGCGTTGGGAAAGCCGAGATTGAACGAGAGATGATAACTGGAATTGGGGTTCAGTGCGCGGCGCGACACGGCATAAAAGCCCTCAGGCGCCTGTCCATCGCCTTCCTTCAGTTTCGGCCCCAGAGCGCCGGACCAGCGGCAGACGGGATAGGTGTGCAGCATCACCCACTGGTCTCCCCGGTTCATCCACAGCTCAAGCTCAGAGCTCTCCTTCATGATGCGGATGAAGACGGGCTGGCCGCGCTTGAGGCCTTTCTCCGCCAGCTTCTGCGCAAGTGGCACTGGCGGTTTTGGTTTGAAGATTTCAGGTGTTCCGGGGAGGCGGCTCGCGCGATCCTGCAAGGATTGCAGGTAGTGCGGCGCGAAGAGGCTGAGGCCAATGATCGCGGCGACAGCGAGGAAGATGAGGATGACGAGGATCCGGGCGAAGCGATTCATGAGTGAGCTAATGTCGCAGGAAGCTGTCTGAAATCAAGCACCCGCCCCGTTTAGGCCCCATTCATTGCCGATGGGGCATGGGCTGGCGAAATATCGGAAACGGATTCACTGCTTATGATCCTGCGCCTCACCACTGCGGCCTTCGCCGTCAGCCTCCTCATGTTGCCTTTCGCCACCACCAACGCCCTGGCCCTCAACCAGCAGGGGATCGCGTCCTATTACGGCCAGAAATTCCACGGACGCAAAACTGCGAGCGGTGAGCGCTATAGTCACGGCGCCATGACGGCCGCGCATCGAAGCGCTCCGTTCGGTTCGCAGATCCGCGTCACCAACCTTTCCAATGGCCGCAGCGTTGTGGTGCGCGTCAATGACCGCGGGCCATGGGTGCGCGGGCGCATTGTCGATGTCTCGGGTGTGGCGGCGCGCCAGCTCGGCATGACCGGGCGCGGGGTGGCACGGGTGCGCGTTTCCTCGCTTTGACAGGTCTGTTGCGGCGCGTTACGCCGCTGCCATGGCAACCATCGATACACTCTTCGTGACACAGCTCTACCGGGGCGAGATTGCCGCTCCCGATGATGAGTTCACGGCTGAAATGGATGCCAGCTGCCGCTCCATCGCGGAGGACGACACGGCGGGCCAGCGCTGGTGCCGCAAGAACGGTTATCCCGGCTATACGAGCTATGCCTCGCTGGATGATCTGCCGTGGCGCTTTCCGGTGTTCAAACAGCTGCAGAAGCGGCTGGACAAACACGCGGCGGATTTCGCCAAGGCGCTGGAATACGACCTCTCGGGCAAGAAGATCGTGCTGGATTCAATGTGGATCAATGTGCTGCCGCCCGGCGGTGTGCACACGTCGCACATCCATCCGCACAGCGTGATCTCCGGAACAGTCTATGTCGCGATGCCGGACGGCGCTTCCGCCATCAAGTTCGAGGACCCGCGCCACGCCATGATGATGGCCGCACCGCCGCGCAAACCCAAGGCAGCGGAAGCCAACCGCAGCTTCATCTACCGCGCGCCCAAGCCGGGTGAGGTGCTGCTTTGGGAAAGCTTCCTGCGCCACGAGGTGCCGCTGAACATGGCGGAGGATGAGCGGATTTCCGTGAGCTTCAACTACCGGTGGGGGTAAGGGTTACATGACCTCGCACTCCTCCGGCGATCTCAACGCAGACCGGCGGTATGGCTATGCGCAGGACCTGCTGAAAGAGCGTGATTTCGCCGCCGCAGCTGACCTGTTCCGGCAGGTGCTGGAACTGACGCCGGAGCGGCCTCCGGCGTGGTTCGGCCTGGGTAAGGCGCTGGAGCAATCGGGTGATACAGCGGAGGCCATTGTTGCCTTTCAACGGGCGCTGACGCTGGCGCCGGACGATGTTCTGGGGGCCGGTGTCAGGCTGGAACGGTATGGCATTGCGGGCGCATGCATGACGCAGGGCTATGTCGCAGCGCTTTTCGATGAGTATGCGGACCGCTTCGACAATCATCTTATCAAGGCGCTGAACTATCACGGACCGCAGATCGTGATGGCGGCGCTGGAGACGGTTTGCGGCGACACGGGGCGGACTTTCCATTTTAACCGCGCGGTCGATCTGGGCTGCGGGACCGGCTTGATGGCAGCGGCGATCTGGAAGCATGTCGACGCCATCCTTGGCGTCGATCTCTCCGGTGCGATGACCGCGAAAGCGCGCCAGAGCGGTTTCTATGCGGAAGGTGAACCTTCCTGCGGTGATCTCATGGAATATCTTGCATTTCAGGCCGATGAGTCCTTTGACCTTTTGATGGCTGCCGATGTGCTGGTCTATCTTGGCGATCTCGCACCGGTTTTCCGCGCGGCCCGTCGGGTGCTGGAGACGGGCGGATTATTTGCTTTCACGGTTCAGTCGCTGGCGTCCAGCGGCTACAGTCTTGGCGCTGATCTGCGGTATCATCACAGTGAAGCGTATCTGCGCGCTGAGACTGAAATCAGTGCGCTGGAGGTTAGGCTGTTAGCCCCGTGTGTCACGCGGCAGGATGCGGGAAGGCCTGTTCACTGCTTTGTCGTCGTCCTGGAGCGGGCCGGTGACTGATCTCCTCCCACAGCGCTTCCGCGACTGGTTCGCTACTAAAGGCTGGCAGCCCCGCGCGCATCAGCTGGCGCTGATCACACAATACAACAAGCGCCGCTCGACTCTGCTTATCGCGCCGACGGGAGCGGGCAAGACGCTCGCCGGATTCCTGCCAACGCTTATCGAGCTGGCGGATCGCCCGCCGCGCAACGCGATCCGCCCCACCGGCATCCACACGCTCTACATTTCACCGCTGAAAGCGCTGGCCGTCGATATCGAGCGCAATCTCGAAAAGCCCATCGACGAGATGGCGCTGCCCATCCGCGTCGAGACGCGCACGGGCGATACACCGGCTTCCAAACGCGACCGCCAGCGCCGCCAGCCGCCCGATATCCTGCTGACGACGCCGGAGCAGGTGGCGCTGATGGTGTCGTCGAAGGATGCTGAGAGCTTCTTCGACAGTCTCGAACGGGTGATCTTTGACGAACTGCATTCGCTGACGCCCAGCAAGCGCGGTGATCTGCTGGCGCTGGATTTTGCGCGGCTGCGGAAGCTTTCGCCGAAGCTGGTGGCGACGGGATTGTCGGCGACGGTGCGGGATCCGGAAGAGTTGCAGGCGTGGCTTGTGGGGCAGAACAGGCTGGTGGGGCAGGGGGAGAGAACAAATCTCTCCGATCTCGTCCTCGCCGAAAAGTCCATCGCCGCGCCGCCGGTCATCCAGATCCTCGATACCGCCGAGCGGCTGCCGTGGTCCGGCCACACGTCGAAGCACGCGATTGGCGAGATTTACGATCAGATCAAGCAGCACAAGCTGACGCTGGTGTTCGTCAACACGCGGATGCAGGCGGAACTGCTGTTCCAGTTGTTGTGGGGAATCAACGATGACGGCCTGCGCATCGCGCTGCACCATGGTTCGCTGGAAGTTGGCCAGCGGCGCAAGGTTGAGGCGGCGATGGGCGCGGGCGGGCTTGACGCCATTGTCTGCACCGCGAC
>CAXTUM010000406.1:0-3561 GCA_964247205.1 uncultured Beijerinckiaceae bacterium | reverse complement strand
TCCTGATCGGTGGTGCCGATGGCTATGCAGGCGTGTTGACCTTGCCATGATGGCGCCACAGGACCATCTTCACGTCTCATGATGTGGAAACTGTCTCTTGGCCCCAAGCCGGTCGCCCGTGGCTGCAATGAACGGGTGAAAGCCCACGTGTTCGAGGCGCTTGGTCGCAACCGCTCGATCGGCATCAGTGTCAGCGAAATCATCTGCTCTGATCCCGGCTGTCCGGGTGAGGAAACAATTATTCTGGTCATGGTCCCGCTGAAGAAGACGGCGGCATGCAAGGTGTCCAAGGCCATGGCTGATGTGACCGAGGACGACGTTCGCGATGCGCTGAAGCAATTGACATACACACCCTGAGGAGGTTCGTTCGCGGTCATGATCCGGCGCATGGTGGCGATGTTCGTGGGAGGACTGGGCGCAGTGGGCGCATCCCAGGCCCCTGAATTTGCCCAGCAATATGCCCAGCGCCTGGGCGGCGCGGTTGATGAACTGAAAACCATCGTCGAGAACTTCGATCAAGACGCCAGCAAGGCAGGGATCGCACGCGAAACCGGCATCCAGCGCCTTGAAGGCTCCAGCGATACCTTTGTCATCAGGCGCGGCGCCAGCATCCGCGACACGATCCGGCGGTTCGAGACCTTGCAGGGCCAGCAGGCCGCGATGCAGGCCCCGGATGTCCTGACCCGGGTTGGAGCCATGGTGAAGGATTATGATCCGCAGATCGCCAGTCAGGCGATGAAGAGCTTCCGCCCCGCTTTGCCGCTCACGCTGGAAGGCGCATTCTTTGGTTTGCTCGGCTTTCTGGGTGGTGCATTCGCAGGCGGTATTGCAGCATTGCCGATGGGAAGGCGCAAGGGGAGAGATGCCCGCGCCTGAACCTCAATCCGAGGCAAAACTGTCCTTGATCCGCTGTTTCAGACTGTCGCGCACATTGCGGTAGGCCTGCAGGCGGCTTTCGCGCGAGCCGTCGCTCATCGCTGTCGGATCATCGGTCGGCCAGTATTCGACGGCCACTGCCGTATTGCGCGTCAGCACGCGGGCTTTCTCGACGGCCTCGGGCGACAACGCCACGATCAGTTCGAATTCATCGACTGCGATATCGTCGAAACCCTGCGTGTTGTGATCGCGAATATCGATGCCGATCTCGGCCAGCGCCGCCACGGCGAAGGGATCAAGCGTCGCGGTGGAGAGCCCTGCGGAATCGACATAGATCCTCTGGCCGAGGATGGCGCGTGCGAGCCCCTCCGCCATGGGCGAGCGGACAGCATTGAGCGTGCAGGCGAAAAGGATGGAATGCGGCTTGGATGTCATAGTGTTCTTTAAATTTCCCGGCCCGTCCACGACAGAGCCGCGAGCAGCGTGAAGAGCCGTCTCCCTGTCTGGAAATCGATGGTGACCTTGTCTTTCAGCCGCTCGATCACGATCTCGGCGGCCTCGTTGTGAATGCCGCGACGCCCCATGTCGATCGCCTCGATCTGCTCCGACGATGCGGTGCGGATGGCATCGTAGTAGCTCTCGCAGATCATGAAGTAGTCTTTGATGACCCGCCGGAAGGGCGACATCGAGAGGCCGTGGGTGATAATATGAGTGCCGCTTTCGCTGCGGATATCGAAGGCCAGCCGGCCGTTCATGAGGCCGATATGCAGTGTGAACGGCCCTTCCCGCCCGTCGGGCAGGGCAAAGACATTTTCCTCGACCAGATCATAGATCGCGGTCTGCCGTTCGTGTTCCTGATCGGGCGCGCCGCGTTCGATTGAGGCCGGGTCCAGTACCACGGCCACGAGGCGGTTCGTTGATTTTGGCCCGCCTTCCGTCATCGCTCTTCAGTCCACCGGCATATTGAGGCGTATCGCCACGGAGCGGGCATGGGCGTGTAATCCCTCGGCTTGGCCAAGTGCCATGGCCGCAGGCGCAAGCGCGCGCAGTTGCTCCGCACCGCATTTCAGGATTGATGTCCTCTTCATGAAGTCCAGCACCCCAAGTCCGGAAGCGTAGCGGGCGCTGCGGGCTGTCGGCAAGACATGGTTTGAGCCGCCCACATAATCTCCGATGGCCTCGGGCGTGTGACCGCCGAGAAAAATCGCCCCCGCATTGCGGATTCCGGCTGAAAGCGCGTCCCCGTCGCGCGCCATGATCTCGAGATGCTCAGGCGCCAGACGGTCGATCAGGGGAATGGCCTTGGCGAGCGATTCAACAAAGATGATCGCACCGAAGTCATTCCACGATGCCTGCGCAATCGCGCGGCGCGGCAAGGTTTTCAGCTGGCTGTCCAGTGCCGCCTTAACGTCCCTCGCCAAATCTGCCGAATCAGTGATCAGGATGGATTGCGCGGCTGTGTCGTGCTCGGCCTGCGCCAGCAGGTCCGCCGCGATCCAGTCCGGATTGGCGGTATCATCAGCAAGAATCACAACCTCGGACGGCCCGGCAATCATGTCGATGCCGACCTGCCCGAAGACCTGCCGCTTGGCCGCCGCCACATAGGCATTGCCGGGGCCGACCACCTTCACCACGGGCTGGATACTCTGGGTACCGTAAGCGAGAGCCGCAATCGCTTGCGCGCCGCCGATGCGGTAGACTTCGTCGATGCCCGCAATCAATGCCGCCGCCAGCACAAGTGGATTGATCACGCCGCCAGGCGCGGGAACCACCATCACGATGCGCGGCACGCCCGCCACCTTCGCGGGAACAGCATTCATCAGGACAGAAGAGGGATAGCTGGCGCTGCCGCCCGGCACATAGAGGCCGACCGATTCGATGGCGCTCCAGCGCCAGCCCAGTTCCACACCGAGCGCATCGGTGAAATGGCTATCCTCCGGACGCTGTTTCTGGTGGTAAGCCTCGATGCGCATCTTCGCAAAACGCAGGGCCGAGAGGGCGGCCTGGTCGCATTGCTCCAGCGCGGTATCGAGTTCAGACGTGCTGATGCGCATGCCGAGCCTGTCGAGATCGACACGATCAAACTTCAGGGATAAAGCTGTCACCGCCTCGTCGCCGCGGGCCCTGACGTCCTGAATGATACCGGCCACAGCGGCGGTCACTTCCTCCGAAACCTCGCGCTTCTGGGCAAGGAGCGCACGGAAGTCGCTTTCGAATGTGGCGGCGCGGGCGTCGAGTTCCAGAGGCATGGACTTGTCCTGTTCGGAGAATGCGATAGCTTCCCCTTGGAAGACGTTCAATCATCATTCATCACTGCCGAATGATCATGAGACGTGAGAAGCGGCGATAAAGCGCCGCAGGTCCTGATGGAGGGTTCCATGAAGCATCGTGCCCTGGCCGCATCGCTGGTCGCAGCTGCAGGCTTTTTCGCCTGTATCGCGCCATCAACGGCGCAGTATTATCAGTATCCGCCGCCGCCGCCACGGCCATACTACCAGCCTGAGCCCTATTATCGCCCTGATCCCTATGGCGGCGGGTATTACCGGCCACGCCCTGTTCCAGTCGGCAATCTATGCGTCACGTCACGTGGCAATTGCTACACCCGTCCACGTCCGGCCAATTCATCCTGCGCCTGCGAGATTCCAGGCTTTGGGGTGAAGCGCGGGGCGATTCTGTCGCCAGGCT
>CAXTUM010000405.1:0-3581 GCA_964247205.1 uncultured Beijerinckiaceae bacterium | reverse complement strand
GTGCCGCCCTTGAAGTCGATACCGAAATTCATGCCGAGCGAGAAGAATGCGACGACTGCGACAATCGACATAAAGGCTGAGAACGGGAAGCTCCAGAGCCGGAAGCTCATGAACTTGAATGTTGTTCCGTCCGGAATGATTCTGAGAAGTTTCATGGAATGCCGCCTCTCAGAACGGAATCTGCTTGGGCTTGGCATAGCGGTACCAGAGCGCGATCATCATGCGCGTCATGGTCACCGCCGTGACGACCGTGGTGAGAATGCCGATGATCATGGTCACCGCGAAGCCTTTCACCGGGCCGGTTCCCAGCAGGTAAAGGATGAGCGCTGCAATGAACATCGTGACGTTCGAGTCCATGATCGTGGCGAAGGCGCGGTTGAAACCAGCCTCAAGTGCGGACACCAGACTTCGGCCCATGTGCTCTTCTTCGCGCATGCGCTCATAGATCAGCACGTTGGCGTCCACTGCCGTGCCTATCGTGAGCACGATACCCGCGATGCCGGGCAGCGTCATCGTCGCGCCCATGAAAGCCATGGCGGCGAGAATCATCAGGATATGCACGAGCAGGGCGAGATTGGCGAAAATGCCGAAGAGACCATAGGTCAGCAGCATGTAGCCCGCGACGAGACCTGCCGCGACCATGGCCGCCAGCTTGCCCGCCTCGATGGCGTCCTGTCCGAGGCCCGGACCGACCGTCCGTTCTTCCACAGTTGTGAGCTTGATCGGCAGCGAACCTGCGCTCAGCAACACGGCGAGTTCATTGGCGCTCTGCGTGGTGAAATTGCCCTCGATATACCCCGAACCGCCGGTGATCGGCACGCGGATGGAGGGCGCGGAAATCACCTTGCCATCCAAAACCATGGCGAAGCGGCGACCGACATTCTCCGACGTCAGGCGCGAGAAAACCACGGCAGCGCGCGTGTTAAACTGGAAATTGACCACGGGCTGGCCATTCTGGCCAAAACCGGGACGGGCTGACGCCAGATCCTGTCCCAAGATTTCGGCGCGCCGGAAGACGCGGATGCTGCCGCCACCTTCGGTATAGGGCAAGATAACAACTTCCGATTCAGGCGTCCCAGGGTCATCTGCCACCATGCGGAATTCCAGCTGCGCTTCGGCATTCACCAGCCGCTTGATGCGCTCGGGGTCCTTTTCGCCCGGCATCTGGATCAGGATGCGGTCGGTTCCCTGCCGCTGCAGGTTGGGCTCCTTGATGCCGTCAGGATCGATGCGGCGGCGCACGACTTCCAGCGACTGGCCCATGATGCGGGAAATCTGGTCGCGGATTTCCTCATCGGTCATGGTCAGGCGGATCAATCGCGGCTCAGGCTCCTCGACAACCAGCGTACGCGCGCCAGTCTGCCCCAGAACGGCATTGCCGATCAGCACGGAGAGGTCCCGCAGCTTGGCCAGCGCAGTCTCACGGTTGGCATTCTCGGCCAAGCGCACCTGCACGGTCTTGCCCGTTATGCCAATGCCGCCGACGACCGGAATGGAGTTATCCCGCAACACACGCCGCACATCCTGCTGCAGCACCGTGGCGCGCAGGCGGATGATGCCGTTCGTGTCGGCTTCCATCAGCAGATGCACACCGCCGCGCAGGTCAAGCCCGAGCGGAATGGCCTTGTGCGGCACGATGGCTGCTGGAATCCACGCCGGAACCGCATTTTTCACGCGTTCGCGCGTTTCCTCGGTCCAGAAATTGGGCAGCGTGTACAGAACACTCGCAATCGCCAGCAGGATGACCGAGATGATCTTGAATTTCGAGAATTTCAGCATGGCGGGCGGCGCGCTCCGTCGGCGTCAGGCGGACTTGGTTGCGGCAACGGGCTCTGACTTGTTGCGCACATCGGCAATCGCACTCTTGACCACCTTGACCTTGACGCCGTCGGCAATTTCCACCTCGGCCTCATTGTCATCGATGACCTTGGTCACCTTGCCGATCATGCCGGAATTCAGCACCACGGTATCACCGCGGCGCACATTCTTGATCATCTCCTGATGCACCTTCACGCGCCGCTGCTGCGGGCGGATCAGCAGGAAATACATGATGATGAAGATGAGGATGAACGGCAGCATCTGCACGAGGATATCGGTGCCGCCGGCAGCGGCTGACGTTTGGGCGAAGGCTGGGGTGATCACAGGATCGACTCCGGAAAAGCGGGTTACAAGAACAGAACGGCTCTCTTAGCGGGGGATCGGCGGAAAGCAAACCCTTGAAAGAGGTTGATTCCAGATGGATTGATGGCGATGGACGTGGGCATCACCCACCGGAACGTCAATCACCCATGTCAGCCATCGATCCCGCCCTGCTTTCGCTGCTCACCCGCATCGCCGACGCGCTGGAGCGTCAGGCTCCCTCCCGGGCCGCAACGGCTGACCTGAAGGCTGCGGATGCTTTCGTCTGGCATGCCAGTCCGCCGCATCTCCAGCCTGTGCCGAAGGTCAATGGCGTGGAACTGCCGCTGCTGCAGGGCATCGACCGCGCCCGGGATATCCTGCTGGAGAATACGGAACGCTTCGCGAACGGGCTTCCTGCCAACAATGCGCTGCTCTGGGGCGCGCGGGGAATGGGCAAGTCGTCACTGGTGAAGGCCGCACACAGCGCCATCAACGGAATGCGCCGCAAGACGAAAGAAGCGCCGCTCAAGCTGATCGAAATTCACCGGGAAGATATCGAATCCCTGCCCGCGCTCATGGGCCTGCTGCGCGCAGACACACACCGTTTCATCATCTTTTGCGATGATCTTTCGTTCGATCACGATGATACGTCGTACAAATCACTGAAAGCGGTGCTGGAAGGCGGCATCGAGGGACGGCCCGAGAATGTGATTTTCTACGCCACCTCCAACCGCAGGCACCTTCTCCCGCGCGACATGATGGAGAACGAGCGCTCGACGGCGATCAATCCGCATGAGGCGGTGGAAGAGAAGGTGTCATTGTCGGATCGCTTCGGACTGTGGCTCGGCTTTCACAAATGCAGTCAGGACGAATATCTCGCAATGGTCGAGGCTTACGCGAAGCACTTCAAGCTCCGATTCAGGCAGGAGGCACTGCATGCAGAGGCGCTGGAGTGGTCAACGACACGCGGCAGCCGCACGGGCCGCGTGGCGTGGCAGTATATTCAGGATCTGGCGGGGCGGATGGGCGTGCGTCTCGAAGGCTGACATGGAAACGGCGGCTCCGCTGCTTGGCAGAACCGCCGTCCATGCAAACATCCGGATGGGTCTCGCGGTCCCCGGACGTTTTTCTGTCTGATCGGAGGATCAGTTTTCCAAAAATCTCAGTTTTCCAGGAATTTCGTGGGATCGACCGGCGTCGAGCCCTTGCGCAGCTCGAAATGCAGCTGCGGTGAGGTCACATTGCCGGTTGAGCCGGATTTGGCGATGGTCTGGCCGCGGCTGACCTTCTCGCCGCGCTTGACGGCGAGATCGCCGTTGTGGGCGTAGGCCGAGACATAGCCGTTGTCGTGGCGCACCAGCACCAGCTTGCCGTAGCCCTTTAGCTCTTCACCGGCGTAAGCCACGACACCGTCGCCAGCGGCCTTAACAGGCGTACCTTCCGGCACGGCAATCGCGATG
>CAXTUM010000404.1:0-3588 GCA_964247205.1 uncultured Beijerinckiaceae bacterium | reverse complement strand
CACTGACCACCCTGTCAACCGCCGCCCGTACAACGGGAGAAACGCGCGTGACGATCTCATCGCTTAGTGCGGCGTCAGACGATATTGCCAAGGTCGTCACGCTCATTCAGGCCATCGCCGAGCAGACGAACCTGCTGGCGCTCAATGCCACGATCGAGGCGGCGCGCGCAGGTGAAGCGGGCAAGGGCTTTGCGGTGGTGGCTTCCGAGGTGAAGCAGCTGGCGCAGCAGACGGCGCTGGCGACCGATGATATCTCCCGCAAGATCGCAGCGATTTCCGCTGCGACTCAGGATGCCGTGAAGGCAACGGAGATGATTGGCGAGAGGATCGGAGAGCTCAACGGCATCACCACGGAAATTGCCGCTACGGTCGAGGAGCAATCGGTTGCATCGGCGGAGATAAACAGAGCCATGAGCATCGCCACGCAAAAGACGGAGCAGATGACCTCCGACGTCAATGACGTCGCCCGGTCATCCGAGGATACGCGCGGCGCCGTCGACAAGGTGCTTGAAGCGGCCCAGCGCTTTGACGAGCAGGCGAAGAGGCTGCGGAATGAAACGCGCGGCTTCACGCAATTTCTTTCGGCTGCCTGATCCGCGCAATCATCCCTTCAAATCCGGGGCGTGATCCTTTACGGGAGGCGGTTAACACAGGACTTTCAGCGATGGCCGCCAAACCGAACCCGTCCCTGCTCGGCAAGCAGGTGTCGCAGCCCCAGTCACCCGAAGAAGCCACGCTGGACCGCGTGCCCAATCCGCATCCCGGCACGGCTTATGTCGCGCGCTTCACATGCCCGGAATTCACTTCGATCTGCCCGGTGACGGGGCAGCCGGACTTCGGCATTCTGGTGATCGACTATGTGCCGGGAAAATGGCTCGTGGAATCAAAGTCCTTGAAGCTTTACCTCACCAGCTTCCGCAACCACGGCGCCTTTCACGAAGACTGCACCGTGGGCATCGGCAAGACGCTGGTAGCGTTGCTGAAGCCGACATGGTTCCGCATCGGCGGCTACTGGTTCCCGCGCGGCGGAATTCCGATTGATGTGTTCTTCCAGACCGGCAAATTGCCCGCAAATGTGTTCCTGCCGGATCAGGGCGTGCCGCCTTACCGGGGTCGGTGACAGCTAACGGGGCGGTGTGGCTGCACGAATCGCATTGTCGATGAAGCGCTGCTGGGCTTCGCTGGGGCCGCCATGGACGCTTGCGACATCGCTGAGCATCGTCATGAGCTGATGGCGCTCATCCGGTCCGACACTGGCTTGCAGCAAAACCTTGACTGCTTCGATGGCATCCAGTGGCGACGAGAGCTGGCCAGCGGCGAATTTCGCGATGGTGAAACGCTTTTCTGCATCATCTCCCAGGTCCAACGTCTCACTGATGTGCCGGGAAATGACGGCTTCCTGCTCCGGTGTCATGTCGCCTCTGATGGAAGCGGCCGCGACCATCAGAGCTATCGCTGCATCCCTCGGATCCGTGATGGCCTTGATCGGCGCCGTCGAAAGCGCTTGTCTTGCCAGAGCGCGCCGCTTGTCATTGCTGCGGTCGCGCATCCACTGCGCTAGAACTTCCTGACCATTGCCGAACACAAACCAGTAGGTGAGGCCTGTCCCGATAGCGCCAATGATAGCAACAAGGACCGGCATTCCAACCTCCGTGGCAAATGAACCCTGTCGCCGAACTATCGGACGATTCGGTTCAAAATCAACATTGCGGGAGTTTGTGGAGATCAGAAGCGTTATCGCGAGACCGGAATCCGGGCGGCGATAATCAAGGCGGCGGCGAGCACGATTGCCCCGCCGAAGAACAGGGATATCGCAGCGCCCAGGTAAGGAATGGTCAGGCCATAAAACACAGGCCCCAGCGCCATGCCCAGGAAAAGACTGAAGGCATGCAGCGCTATCGCTGATCCCCGTGCTTCGGGCGCGAGTTCCGTCGCCTCGATCTGGATGCCGGTGTGCAGCATGTAGAAGCCCAGGCCAACCACGGTGAACGCTGCCATCTCGATGGGCCAGGTCGGACCGGTGCCCACGCCGATCATGCCGAGAAAAATCACCCAGCCGCCGACGCGCATGACAGTCATTCGTGACACAGCCTTAAGCAAGCTGGGCAAGACCAAATTGAACACGAGGCCACCGCAGCCGATGCCTGCGACAACGAAACCAGCCTCTTTCACGCTGCCTGCGCCGCGCTGTTCCAGCAGCGCCGCGACATAAGGCAGGAAACCATAGATGAAGGCCCCTTCCACTGCGACTGCGCCATAACAGTATTTCGCCAGCGGATTGGCCAGGATCTTCGTGTAGTTCGAGCGGATCAAGGTTAGACTAAACGGCGGCCGCACGATATCTGTGCGCGGCCTGATCATGATCCGCACCATGATGCCTGCAGCCAGTGCGATCACGGCAGCGATGCCGAACACGGGCCGCCAGCCAATGCTTTCCGACAGCAAACCGGCCATGGGCGCTCCCGAAAGCTGGCCGATGATCACCGCCAGCAGATACCGGCTGATTGCGATCTGGCGTTCTTCCAGCGGGAACCTGTCACCGATCATCGCGATGGCAAGGGGAATGCAGGCTCCGCCCGCCAGGCCCGAAACGGCGCGGCAGATCGCCAGGGTTGTCACATCATGGGCGAACATGCTGGCGCTGAGCGCCAAAGCCAGCACGAACAGCGCGATGGACATGACTTTCGCCTTGCCCTTCGAGTCGCCCAGCGGCCCAAGGATGGGCTGTCCCAGAGCATAGGGCAGAGTGTAGGCGGAAGCGAGCAGCGCGACCGTGCTGACCGCGACATTGAACTCCCGGGCCAGCAGGGGCACGATCGGATCGACGATGCGGATCGCCACATTGGAAGCCAGGCCCGTAAAGCCAAGAACAAGAAGGAGCGTGTTGGGGTTCACGCTGTTCCAGCCTTCGCCAGACGGTCGAAGGCCATGAGCCGCGCGATCAATTGCGGCATATCTTTCAAAGGCACCATATTAGGACCGTCAGATGGCGCATTGTCGGGGTCCTGATGCGTCTCGATGAAGACACCGGCGACACCCACGGCCACGGCAGCGCGGGCCAGCACGGGAACCATGGTGCGGTCGCCGCCGGTGGAACTGCCCTGCCCGCCCGGCTGCTGCACGGAATGCGTGGCGTCGAAGATGACGGGAGCGCCAGTCGCCGCCATGATCGGCAGCGAGCGCATGTCCGAGACCAGCGTGTTGTAGCCAAAACTGGCACCACGCTCGGTCAGCATCACGTTTGGATTGCCTGCTTCGGAGATCTTGGCTGCGACGTTCTTCATGTCCCACGGTGCCAGAAACTGGCCTTTCTTGACATTGACGACGCGACCGGTTTTCGCCGCCGCCACCAGAAGATCAGTCTGGCGACAGAGAAAGGCCGGTATCTGCAGAATATCGACGGCATGCGCGACTTCAGCGCAATGTGCGGGTTCATGCACGTCGGTGAGCACTGACAAGCCGAGCTTGGCCTTGAGATCAGCGAAAATCGGCAGTGCCTTTGCCATGCCAAGGCCGCGCGCGCCCTTGCCGCTGGTGCGGTTTGCCTTGTCGTAGGAAGCTTTGAAGACGAATTTCACTCCCATTTCC
>CAXTUM010000403.1:0-3603 GCA_964247205.1 uncultured Beijerinckiaceae bacterium | reverse complement strand
ACGGATATACCTGTCGCTCCTCTGGGTGACCTCAATCCGGTCTGGCTGCGGTTGAAGGCACGGTTGAGGGCCGAACTGGGGGAAGATGTCTTCAACAGCTGGTTTCCACGCATGGAACTGGTGGAAGCTGTTGATGGTGTCGTGCATCTCAGTGTTCCGACCAAGTTCCTGAAGAGCTGGGTCAACAGCCATTACCGTGACAGGATACGCCGTCTGTTCGTCGAGCAGAATTGCGGCGTCGAGGATGTCGAGTTGGTAGTGCGCGTCACCGGCCAGCGGACAGCTGCGGTCCGCTCCGCGGCCCGTCCTCAACTGACGGAAGCGGTACGGGAGACGGCTCAATCCAGTGAAAAGCCGGTTATAGGCCAGGCAATGCCGGTTCAGGCTGATTCCGGTGGCTTCGTCGGTTCGCCGCTGGACCGCAGGCTGTCGTTCCAGTCCTTCCTCGTGGGCCAGTCCAATGCCTTCGCCCACGCGGCGGCGCAGCAGGTGGCGCGCGCCCAGCCCGGCGACAAGCCGATCTACAACCCGCTCTACATCCATTCCGCCGTTGGCCTGGGCAAAACCCATCTCTGTCAGGCGCTGGCGCAATCCATGGAGGATTCCGGACGCCGGATCGTCTATCTGACAGCGGAACGCTTCATGTACGGGTTTGTCGCGGCATTGAAATCGCAGACCGCCATCGCCTTCAAGGAGCGGCTGCGCGCCATCGACGTGCTGGTGATCGACGATGTCCAGTTCCTGACCGGCAAGTCGATCCAGCAGGAATTCTGCCACACCATGAATGCCCTGATCGATGCAGGCAAACAGGTGATCATCGCGGCAGATCGTCCGCCCTGCGATCTGGAAGCGGTCGAGGACCGCATGCGGTCGCGGCTGCAGGCTGGGCTCGTGGTCGAAATGGGTTCGCTGGATGAAGCCTTGCGGGTCAAGATTCTCGAGACGCGAATCGCTGCTGCCCGCACCCATCTGCCAAACTTCGATGTCCGTCCCGAAGTCGTGATCTGGCTGGCGCGCCAGCTGACTGCCAATGGCCGCGATCTCGAGGGCGCGGTCAATCGGATGCTGGCCCATGCCACGCTTTCAGGCGCCCCTCTTGACCTTTCGACGGCAGAAAGCGCGATCAAGGACCTGATCCGCACCCGCGAGCCCCGCAAGGTGAAGATCGAGGATATCCAGCGCCTCGTGGCGAACCACTACAACATCAGCAAATCCGATATCCTGTCATCGCGTCGCACGGCCACGGTCGTCCGGCCCAGGCAGATCGCCATGTTTCTGTCGAAGGCCCTGACTCTGCGTTCCTTGCCGGAAATAGGCCGCCGCTTTGGTGGCCGGGATCATACAACGGTGCTGCATGCTGTGCGCAAGATCGAAAGCCTGACAAGCCTGGACACCGCGCTTGCCGGGGAAGTCGATCTCCTGAAGCGGATGCTTCAGGAGTAGGCCAGCGGCCCAAAGCCGGGTCTTGTTGCGCAACCTGTGGATGACGGCGGTCAGAAGTGACCCCTTCTTCTGTCTCCGCATTGAACCCCTTGAGTTTTGACGCGGGGCGCGGCAACGTCTTTGGCCATGTTGCGGGATGGTGATTGTATCCTAAGCGTTCCATCTCCTGAGTTTCGAGGCCAGAACACCCCATGAAAGTCACTGTCGAGCAATCCGCGCTGCTGAAGTCGTTGGCCCATGTCCATCGGATCGTCGAGCGCCGCAACACGATTCCCATTCTGTCCAACGTGCTGTTGCGTGCGGCCGGCGGCAGCTTGCAGCTGAAAGCCACGGATCTCGACATTGAGGTGGTGGAGACTCTCTCTGCGGAAGCCGCCCTGGACGGTGCGATCACGGTGCCTGCCCACACGCTCTATGATATTGTTCGAAAATTGCCGGACGGCGCGCAGGTCGCCATCGAAACCGCGATTGATGCGGGCCAGATCGTGCTTCGGTCCGGCCGCTCGCGCTTCACGCTGCAAGCCCTGCCCGAGCAGGATTTCCCGGATATGGCGGCGGGAGAGCTTTCCCACCGCTTCACGGTGGCCGCCAAGGACATGCAGCGGCTGATAGAGAAGACGCAATTCGCGATCTCCACCGAGGAAACACGCTATTATCTCAATGGAATCTACGTTCACACTGTCGATACGGACGCGGGCGTCATGCTGCGCGCTGTGGCCACCGACGGCCATCGCCTGGCGCGCTCCGAATTGCCCGCGCCGGCAGGGGCGGCGGGCATGCCGGGCGTCATCGTGCCGCGCAAGACCGTGGCCGAGGCGCTGAAGCTCGTGTCCGAGCATGACGGAGATATCTCGGTCGAGCTTTCGACCGCCAAGATACGCTTTGTCATCGGCAATGTGGTGCTGACCTCGAAGCTGATCGACGGCACTTTCCCCGACTATACCCGCGTGATTCCTGTCGGGAACGACAAGCGTCTGATCGTTGAACGGGCGGATTTCACCCGTTCCGTTGATCGCGTATCCACGATTTCCTCGGAGCGCGGGCGGGCTGTGAAGCTGTCGCTCAGCGACGGCAAGCTGACGCTTTCGGTGAATAACCCTGATGCCGGCAACGCCGTCGAGGAAATCGAGGTGGATTACGATTCCGGCCCGATCGATGTGGGATTCAATGCCCGTTATCTTCTTGATATCGCCAACCAGCTGGAGGGTGACACCGCACTGTTCAAGATGGCCGATCCGTCGTCGCCCACGCTGATTCTGGACCGTGAAGGCTCATCCACGCTCTATGTGCTGATGCCGATGCGCGTCTGACCGGGGAGATCATGACAGCCGTCCGGCGTCTGGTTCTCTCCGATTTCCGCAACTATCAGGCGCTCGATCTCGCCGTTGATGCGCCGATGGTGGCGCTGGTCGGCGAAAATGGTGTCGGCAAGACCAATATTCTCGAAGCGCTGTCGCTGTTTTCTCCCGGCCGCGGGTTGCGGCGCGCGGATTTCGGTGAGGTCATCCGTCAAGGCGCCGCAAGTGGTTTTGCTGCATCCGCAGAGATTGAAGGTGCATTGGGAACTGTGCAGCTTGGTTCGGGATATGAGCCGGGTGCCGATGGCGGGCGCCGCTGCCGCATAGACCGTGAACCTGTTGCGTCAGCTGCTGCTTTTGCCGATCATTGCCGCATCATCTGGCTGACACCTGACAATGACGGGCTGTTCCGTGGTCCCGCCGGAGATCGCCGCCGCTTTCTGGACCGGTTCGTGCTTGCCGTGGACAGCAGCCACGGTACGCGGGTGAATGCGCTCGATAAGGCGCTGCGCTCGCGCAATCGTCTTCTGGAAGAGGCGAAACCGGATGGGCAATGGCTTGATGCCGTCGAGCGCGAGGTGGCCGAATGGGCCATTGCCGTGGCCGCAGCACGCAGGGAGACCGTGGATCGCCTTCGCGCCGTGATTGAAGCGGAACATGTTCGAGAATCCCCTTTTCCCTTCGCCGTCCTGTCACTGGAGGGCGATCTCGAGAGGGCGCTGGAGAATGCCACAGCGCTTGCTGCAGAGGACTGGTATCGTCAGGCCTTGCGGGATAACCGCTGGCGCGATCAGGCTGCGGGACGCACATTGATCGGCCCCAATACCTCCGATCTGGCGGTGAGGCACGGTCCCAAGAACAT
>CAXTUM010000402.1:0-3611 GCA_964247205.1 uncultured Beijerinckiaceae bacterium | reverse complement strand
CGCAGCCGTCGTGCGCCGGGGCATGCGCTTCATCCAGATACCGACCACACTGCTCTCGCAGGTCGACAGTTCGGTCGGCGGCAAGACCGCAATCAACTCGCGCCATGGCAAGAACCTCGTCGGCGCTTTCCATCAGCCCGTGCTGGTGCTGGCGGATACGGCCTTGCTCGACACCTTGCCGGAGCGGGAATTCAGGGCGGGTTATGCCGAAGTGATCAAATACGGGCTGCTCGGTGACAAGGGCTTCTTCGACTGGCTGGAAGCGGGCGCGTGGCGGAAAGTGTTTGCGGGCGGGCCGGAGCGCGAAGAGGCAGTCCGCATCAGTTGCGCCAGCAAGGCGGCCATAGTCACCCGCGACGAAACCGAACAGGGCGACCGCGCGCTCCTGAACCTTGGCCATACCTTCGGCCATGCGCTGGAAGCAGCCGTCGGTTATGATGGCGCGCGTCTGGTGCATGGAGAAGCCATTGCCATCGGCATGCGGCTCGCCTTCGATTTCTCGCAGGAGCAGGGCCTGTGTTCCGGTCAGGATGCCTTGCGTGTGCGCCGACATTTCGAGTCCGTTGGTTTGCCGGTATCCCTTGCGCAGGTTCCAGGCGGCACGGGAACTGCAGAATCGCTGCTCGACTCGATCCGGCAGGACAAGAAGGTGGCGCGCGGCGCGCTGACGTTCATTCTCGTTAGAGGTATCGGCGAAAGCTTCATCGCCCGGGATGTTGACCCCGGCAGCATCAGACAGTTCCTTGAACGCCAGCTGGTTCGTGATATTTAGCATCATATGACATATGAACTCTGGCTATCGGCTGGCGCTGTAATCCTGATGCTGGCGATTTCCGCCTTTTTCTCGATGAGCGAGACGGCCATCACCGCATCATCGCGTGCACGCATGCACGCTCTGGAAGTCGCCGGTGACAAGCGCGCCGCCATCGTCAATCGCCTTCTGGGTCTGCGAGACCGGCTGATCGGAACGATCCTGATCGGCAATAATCTCGTCAACACCGCGTCAGCCTCTCTCACCACCGCCGTGCTTCTCACGGTTTTCGGCGAAGTCGGCATTGCCTACGCCACGGTTGCTGTCTCCGTGCTCATCATCGTCTTCGCCGAGGTCACGCCGAAAACCATCGCCATTAACGATCCAGATCGATTCGCGCTGAAGGTGGCGCGGCCGCTCGCGATTGCCGTCTTCCTGCTCTCACCGATTACGCGCGCAACGGAATGGCTCGTCAAGCAACTCCTGAAGGCGTTCGGCATCAAATTGGGAGGCGACGGGGCAGGACTTTCCGCCAGCCAGGAAATCCGCGGCCAGGTCGACCTCCTCCACAAGGAAGGCTCGGTCGGCAAGGGAGAGCGCGACATGCTCGGCGGCCTGCTGGACCTTCAGGAACTGGAGGTCTCGGACGTCATGGTCCACCGCACCAAGATGCGCGCGATTGATGCAGGCTTGCCGCCGGAAGAGATCGTCCGCGAAGTGCTGTCATCACCTTATACCCGAATGCCGCTCTGGCGCGGTGAACCTGACAACATCATCGGCGTGCTCCATGCCAAGGATCTCCTGCGGGCGCTGGATGCTGCGGGCGGGAACGCCGCGAAGCTCGATATCGAGGATCTGGCGCTGGAGCCATGGTTCGTGCCCGACACGACCGCTCTGCGCGACCAGCTTAAGGCCTTCCTCAAGCGCAAGACCCATTTCGCCCTCGTCGTGGATGAATACGGCGAGGTGGAAGGCCTCGTGACGCTCGAAGATATCATCGAAGAGATCGTCGGCGACATCAAAGACGAGCACGATGCCGGAGCCACAGGCGTGCGCCGCCTGCGCGACGGCGCCGTGCAGGCAGACGGCGGCGTCCCCATCCGCGACATCAACCGCGTGATGGACTGGCGCTTGCCGGACGAGGAAGCCACAACCATTGCCGGCCTCGTCATCCATGAAGCAAGGTCAATCCCTGATGTCGGCCAGGCCTTCACCTTCTACGGCTGCCGCTTCGAGGTGATGCGCAAGCAACGGAACCGCATCACCTCGCTGAAGATCACGCCATTGGCACGTGCCGACAAGCAGTTCACGCCCAAGGTGGAAGGCACGGCCCGGGCCGAGGGCTGAACCCCTGGCAACTACGCCGCTCAACAGCGATTGACCCTGCAGCGATGATGCGCCATAGCGACCTTGCTCATGACAAGCCTTTAAGGCAGCTCATGGCCCCTGTGGCGGAATTGGTAGACGCGACCGACTCAAAATCGGTTTCCGCAAGGAGTGCTGGTTCGATTCCGGCCAGGGGCACCATTTTATCGTCCGTTGACGTCTCCGACTGTCCGTAAGTGCCTGAAAAACAACGGTTAAAGTCACGAAAGAATCCCAGAACGGCCGTTACAGTCCATTCTCGTGCACTTGAAGCCAACGAAATTGTTGGTATTCTTGTTGGTATCATAGGGAACACCAACAGACGGATACCAACAGGATACCAACATGGCGCTTACAGACGTTGCGATTCACACACTCAAGCCAGCTATCAAGCTCCAGAAAATTTCTGACGGTGAAGGATTGTAATTATGGGTGATGCCGGTTGGCTCTCGCCTTTGGCGTTATGCCTATCGGTATAATGGCAGCCAAAAATCGCTTGCATTGGGTACTTACCCTCAAGTCACCTTGGCGGAGGCCCGCAAGAAACGTGACCAAGCGCGGATCTTGCTGAAATCGAACATTGACCCCGGCCAACAGCGTAAACTCGACAAGGTTTCTAAAGCTATTACCGACGCCTCAACCTTCGAAGCAGTTGCGGAAGAGTATCTCGTCAAGAAAGTTCGTGAAGGCATAGCGGCAAGCACTGTGAAGCGTCTTCGGTCGCAACTGCGTTACGTATATCCAGCTTTTGGCAACCGTCCCATTTCTGAAATCTCGACTCCAGAGGTGCTATCACCGTTAAAGAAGATCGACGCCAAGGGAATTCATGAAACCGCGACCCGTACGAAAGAGCTTTGCGGTGCAATTTTCCGATACGGCATGGCGACCGGTCGTCGACTGGATGACCCAACACAAGCCCTACGCGGAGCGCTAACAAGCCACAAGGTTCAACACAGAGCTACAATTCTCGATCCAGCTGACTTCGGCACGTTATTGCAATCCATTGAAGATTTTGACGGGCAACCCGCGACAAAAGCAGCCCTGAAGCTTCTCCCTCTTGTTTTCACTCGTCCCGGTGAGTTCAGGAATGCAGAATGGCGCGAATTCGATCTCGATAAGGCAAAATGGATTATTCCAGCCGGTCGCATGAAAATGCGACGCTAACATCAAGTGCCACTTTCACGGCAGGCGGTCGATATTCTAAAAAAGCTTCAGCTAGTTTCTGGCGAAGGCAAACTCTTGTTTCCGGGGAATCGTTCCATTTTGCAACCCATCAGCGAGAATACAATCAACGCAGCGCTCCGACGCATGGGATACACTAAGGAACAAATGACAGGACACGGATTTCGGAGCACGGCCTCAACGCTTCTTAACGAGAGCAAGAAGTTTTCGCCGGACGCCATTGAACGTGCTTTGGCGCATCAAGACAGCGACGAAATTCGGCGCGCCTACAATCGTGGTGCCTATTGGGATGAACGTGTCACAATGGCGCAAT
>CAXTUM010000401.1:0-3612 GCA_964247205.1 uncultured Beijerinckiaceae bacterium | reverse complement strand
ACAGTGCACGTCATCGAGCCCACGGGCTCGGAGACGCAGGTCGTGGCGGATGTCGGCGGGCAGACGCTCACCTGCGTATTCCGCGAGCGCATCACCGCCAAACCTGGCGAGACCATCATGATCACGCCGGACAAGACCGTCACGCATCTCTTCGATGAAGAGAGCGGCAAGCGGCTGCATTAGGATAGACCAGTCAACACAGGGCGGATGGCGCAATCAAGAATGACAGCCATCGCCTTTCAACGGGAGGAAAGACACATGATGAATTTCAACAGGCGGTCGCTGCTCAAGGGCGGCGCGGCTCTGGGCGCGGTCAGCGCCACCGGCTTCGGCGAATGGGCCAAGGCCTGGGCGCAGGCCAACACCTGGAAGCCGGAGGCCAATGCCTCATTGCAGCTTCTGCGCTGGAAGCGCTTCATCCAGGCGGAGGAAGATGCGTTCATGGTGCTGGTCGATGCCTTCACCAAGGCCACCGGCGTCAAGGTGACGGTGATCAACGAATCGCTCGACGACGTGCAGCCCAAGGCTTCCGTTGCCGCCAACACCAACCAGGGGCCGGACCTGTTCTGGGGTCTTTACTCGCTGCCGCATCTGTTTCCGGCGAAATGCGTGGATGTCACCGACGTCTGCACCTATCTTGGCGGCAAGTACGGCGGCTGGGCGCCCTCGGCCGAAGTTTACGGCAAGAGCGGCGGCAAGTGGATCGCGCTCCCAGTGGCCTACAACGGCAATGTCATCAATTATCGCAAGTCGATGGTCCAGAAGGCAGGCTTCTCCAAGTTTCCCGAGACGAACGACGCCTTTCTTGAGCTGATGAAAGCACTGAAGGCGCAGGGAAATCCGGGTGGCATGGCTCTTGGCCGTGCGTCCGGTGACGGCAACGCCTGGGTCCATTGGGCGCTGTGGTCGAACGGTGGCAACCTCGTGGACGCAAATGACAAGGTCATCATCAACTCACCGGAGACGGAAAAGGCGTTGACCTACGGCAAGGCGCTCTATGACGCCTTCATTCCCGGCACGGCGTCCTGGAACGATGCCTTCAACAACAAGGCCTTCCTTTCCGGCGAGGTCTCCGTCACCAACAACGGCGTCTCGATCTACGCCGCCGCCAAGGCGGGCGCCGCGACAGACCCCAAGCTGAAGGAAATCATGGACGATATGGACCACTCGCTGTGGCCCGTTGGTCCCGTCGGCAAGCCGACCGAGTTCCACATCTGCTACCCGATGATGGCAATGACCTACACCAAGGTTCCGCTGGCCTGCAAAGCCTTCATGGCATTCATGATGGAAGCCGAGAACTACAACAAATGGATCGAATCGGCGGTTGCCTACCTCACCCACCCGCTCAACGCCTATGACGCCAACCCGGTTTGGCGCACCGATCCCAAGCTCTCGATCGCCAAGGATGCCGGACGCCGCACGCTGACAGCGGGCGGTCTGGGTTCGGTGGGCGAGAAGGCGGCTTCTGCGCTGGCCGATTTCGTGGTGCTCGACATGTTCGCCACCGTCGCCACGGGCCGCGAGGACGCCAAGGGCGCCATGCGCATCGCGGAACGTCAGGCCCAGCGGATTTATCGCTGAGTTAGATACGCTTTCCTCTCCCGCTCATTTCGGGTCTACCCGAAATGAGCAATCAAAGTGTCAATATCGGGTAGACCCGATATTGATCCGGGAGAGGGCGGCATACGGAACGCATGACGGGTGAGGGCAGCAGCATTGCTTGCGGTCCTTCCCTCATCCCGCCCTTCGGGCCACCTTCTTCCCCGCTGCAAATCTTGTGCTGACTGCACAAGATTTGCAGCGGGGAGAAGGAAAAGAGGATTCAAATGACCACGACCACACTCCGCGCACCGCCCCGCGAGACCACGGCCTGGGACAGGCTTGTGGTCAACCGCAACTGGCTGGGCTTCTGGTTCATGCTGCCCGCGCTCGCCTTCCTGATTCTTTTCCTGGCCTATCCGCTGGGCCTTGGCGTCTGGCTGTCCTTCACCGACACCCGTGTCGGGCGTCCCGGCGTATTCGTCGGGCTCGAGAATTACGAATGGGTATTTGGCGACCGGAAATTTCAGGACGCGGTGTTCAACACACTGTTCTACACAACAATCGCCAGCGTCATCAAATTCGCTGTTGGGCTTTATCTCGCCATCCTGCTCAACAACAATCTGCCGTTCCGCGCCCTGATCCGCGCTTTTGTGCTGGTGCCCTTCATTGTGCCGACCGTGCTGTCCGCCATTGCGTTCTGGTGGATTTTCGATCCGCAGTTCTCCATCATTTCCTGGCAGCTCAAGAAATGGGGCTGGATCGACTACAATATCAACTTCCTGGGCGATGCCTGGAACTCGCGCTGGAGCGTGATTTTCGCCAATGTCTGGCGCGGCGTCCCCTTCATCGCCATCACGCTGCTCGCGGGCCTGCAGACTGTATCGCCTTCGCTCTACGAGGCCGCGACGCTGGATGGCGCTTCGGGCTGGCAGCGCTTTCGCTATGTCACATACCCGCTGCTGACGCCGATCATCGCTGTCGTCATGACCTTCTCGGTGCTCTTCACATTCACGGATTTCCAGCTGATCAAGGTGCTGACCAACGGCGGACCGGCGGGGGCCACGGAACTGATGGCGACCATGAGCTACAACACCGCGATTCTCGGCGGAAAGATCGGCGAGGGTGCTGCCATCTCGACCGCCATGATCCCGTTCCTGCTCGCCGCTATCATGATCTCGTGGTTCGGGCTGCAGAGCAAGAAATGGCAGCAGGGAGGGTCTGACGCATGACCGACGCCACACTTAAAGCCCCCGCCATATCCCATGGCAGCGATGCCTCGGACGGCATGAGCTATCTCAACACGCTGCCGCGCCAGATCGTGACGGTGTATATCCCGCTGCTGATCATCCTGCTCGTCCTGCTGTTCCCGTTTTACTGGATGGCGGTGACTGCAGTGAAGCCGAAGGAGCAATTGCTCGATCTCAACACCTACAGCCCTTATTTCACGCTCTCGCCGACGTTGGAACACATCAACGCACTGATCTTCAAAACGGAATATCCGCTTTGGCTGTGGAACACGATGTTCGTGGCGGTTTCGGCCACGGTGTTGTCCCTGATCGCATCCACACTTGCCGCCTATGCGATCACGCGCATCCGCTTCAAGGGCGCGCATGCCCTGGGCGGGTTGATCTTCCTGTCCTACCTGGTGCCGCCGTCGATCCTGTTCATTCCGCTGGCCACCGTGATCTATCAGTACGGCCTGTTCGATACGCCCTTCGCGCTGATCCTGACCTATCCGACGATCCTCATCCCGTTCTCGACCTGGCTGCTCATGGGATACTTCAAGACCATTCCCTACGAGCTGGAGGAATGCGCGCTGATGGACGGGGCCAGCCGCTGGCAGATCCTGATCCAGATCATCCTGCCGCTGGCGATCCCGGGTCTGATCTCGGCCGGCATCTTCTGCCTGACCTTGTGCTGGAACGAGTTCATCTACGCGCTGACGTTTATCAACACCCACAGCAAGAAGACCGTGCCCGTCGCCATCGTCACAGCCTTCACCGACGGCGACCAGTATCGCTGGGGCTCGCTCATGGCGGGCGCGCTGGTGGGCTCGCTGCCGCTGGTGAT
>CAXTUM010000400.1:0-3617 GCA_964247205.1 uncultured Beijerinckiaceae bacterium | reverse complement strand
GCGCTGGCTGGAATCGTGGTTCGTACCGTCAAGCGGACCTTCGCCGCCCTGAAAAGCCGCCACCAGGTCGCCCAACTCTCTGATCTCGATGACCGCGCACTCAAGGACATTGGCTTGATCCGCAGCGACGTGCATGCCGCTCTGGCAGAACCTTTGTTCCGCGATCCGTCCCATCATCTGATGGAAGTGGCGGGTCACAAGCGGAGCCCTTCCAGACAGGTGGATCATTATGCGGGAGCGATTCTGCCGGTCCAGGGTATGGGCCGCCTTCGACGCACTGATGCGGCTGTGACGCCGAAATCCATGAAACCAGCTGCCTGTTAAGTCAGTCTATCGGGCCAGGCTCGCGGCGTAGAGGTAGAGCGCGAGCGCACCAAGCCCTACGCCGATCACCAAGGCGAGCAACGGCCAGACCCACCAGCCGCTGCTGCTGCGGCGGATGGCGCTAGCCGGAATTGTGCGGATTGCCGTAGTGCCTGCCGCTGTCGCGGCAGCGCCCGCAGCTACAGCCGCGTTGGACAATGATGAAGCCGGAGTGGTTTCCACCTCCGGCTTTTTCGTGTCAGCCACGGGCTGAGTAAAAGTTTCTGCAGTTTCGCGCGCGTCCGCGAACGGCGCAGCAACGGCTGTCAGCGAGGGCTGCAATGTTGCGGTCAGAGACGGGAGCGGTTCACTGGAAAGACGCGCCGCCAGCTCCCGGGCGTCATGTGAAGCCGCTGCTGTAGTCGCGTCAATGGCTTCCGCCATGGCATGAGCAGGGACAGCGTCCTGTGCCGGGCGCGTCCATTGCCGGAAAGCTTCCGCTGCCGTCATGGGCACGGCTGAGGCGGCACGCGGCATCCCGGGCAGAACCGGCTTTTCCGCAGCTGCAGTTGCCATGGGCTCCTTTGCCGACTCAGCTTGTGCAGTCGGCACGACATAACCCCCCGCCGCCAGCGCCCGCTCGCGCTCCACGAGCCGCCGCGCCACATAGTGCGTGACGTGATCGATCATCACCGTGTCATCGCTGCTTTCGACCAGCGTCACCCGGCCCGCGCGCGTCTCTTGAACAAACCGATAGGCCGTCTGGTCGCGGTTCATCTCGATGAAGGCAATGATATCGACGAACAGCCGTGGCCTGTCCTGCGCCACGAGGCCAAGATCGAACATCTCGACATCGCGCGGAATGGCGGCATAGAGCGGTGCGAGTTTCTTGCGCAAAGCCTCAAGCCGGGCTGCACCATAGGTTCGCGCCTCGGATTTTAAACCCTCGCGGTCCGAAAGCTCCATGCGCGCCTGATTCATTGCCATGGCCAGCGTGATAGCCGCCTGATTGGGGTCCATAACGGTGTCATCATCCGCCGGAAGTCCGAGGCGCTGCATGATATCCTGCACTGGTTTCCACTCCCGTCATGGTTGACAGGGAGTTTAGGGGAACCAGCCCGCAGGTGCAAACGGCGTCAGATGCACCGGCCGCCGTCAACCTCCAGCACATTGCCCGTCACCATCGCTGCATCATCGGAGGCGAGGAACAGAGCTGCATTGGCGATGTCGTTAGGCGTAGAGAGCCGCCCCAGCGGGATCGAAGCCTTGAACAATACGCGCTTCTCCGGCGTGTCCTCACCCATGAAGGTCGCGAGCAGCGGCGTTTCACCCGCGACGGGCGCGATGCAGCACACGCGGATCTTGTCCGGCGCCAACTCGACCGCCATGGATTTCGACAGCAGGTTCACCGCGCCCTTGGTGCCGTTGTACCATGTCAGGCCTGGCCGCGGCCGGATACCGGCGGTTGACCCGATGTTGATGATCACCCCGCCGCCGTGCTGGCGCAGATGCGGCACAACGGCCATCGCCGTCAGGTAGATCGACTTGACATTGACGGCATAGAGCCGGTCGAACTCGGCTTCGCCCACATTCAGCATCGGCTGGTTGCGGTGGCTGATGCCGGCGTTGTTCACGAGAATATCGAGCCGCCCCAGTTTTTCGATGGCCCGCGCGAAAGCCTTGTTCACGCTGGCCGATTTGGCCACGTCGCAGCCCATCGCGAAGGCCTTGCGGCCCAGAGCCTTTGCAGCCTCGCGCGCTTTCTCCGTATTGATATCCATGACGCAGACCCGTGCGCCTTCGCGCAAATAGGTCTCGGCGATGCCAAATCCGAAGCCCTGTGCAGCGCCGGTGATGATCGCGGTTTTTCCCTTGAGGCGCATGATTCCTACCCGTGGTTGATGATGATGGTCTTGCTCGCCGAGAACTCGTAAAGCGCCTCGAAACCCTTTTCGCGACCATGGCCGGATTTCTTCACGCCGCCGAACGGCAGTTCGATGCCGCCGCCTGCACCGTAGCCGTTCACGAAGACCTGTCCGCAGCGCATGGCGCGGGCGAGGCGCATCGAGCGTTTGGCATCTTTCGTCCATATCCCTGCGACCAGCCCGTAAGGCGTACCATTGGCGAGTGCGACGGCATCGGCTTCATCCGTGAACGGAATCACCGAAAGCACCGGCCCGAACACCTCGTCCATGGCAAGGCTGTTGGCGCGGGGGACAGGCCCGAAGAGTGCGGGCGCGGCGTAGTATCCGCCAGAGGGCAAATCCGTCGGAAGCGTCACCTCCGCCAGCACCGGCACACCCTGTTCGCGGGCGCGGGCGGTGAACATCTCCACACGCTGCTGCTGCTTGCGGTTGATCATCGCCCCCATGTCCCGGTCATCGCTGTGGCGTCCGACTGCGATCCGGCTGAAGCGTTCGGCCAGCGCAGGCGCCAGCGCATCATAGGCGCTCTGTTCGATCAGCACGCGCGATCCGGCGGAGCAGGTCTGCCCGCCGTTCTGGATGATGGCGTTGATCAGCACCGGCAGCGCTGCGTCCATATCCGCATCGGCGAAAACCACCTGCGGGGACTTGCCGCCAAGCTCCAGCGTGCAGCCGATGTGGTTGCGCGCCGCTGCCTGCTGGATCAGCGTGCCGGTCTCGGGCGATCCCGTGAAGGACATGAAATCGATGCCGGGATGCTCCGCCAGCGCCGCACCTGCCTCATTGCCTAAGCCGGTCACGATGTTGAGCACACCGGGCGGGAATCCAACTTCCAGCGCCAGTTCCGTGATGCGGATCAGCGACAGGCAGGCATCCTCGGCAGGCTTCACCACACAGGTGTTGCCGCAGGCCAGCGACGCCGCAACCGAGCGCCCGAAAATCTGCGCCGGATAATTCCACGGCACGATATGCCCCGTGACACCATGCGGATCTCGCACGATGGCGACGGTGTAGCCGTTGAGGAACGGGATCGTCTCGCCATGCACCTTGTCGGCGGATGTGCCGTAGAACTCGAAATAGCGGGCGGCAGCCGTCATGTCGGCGCGGGCCTGCTTCAGCGGCTTGCCGCAATCCTGCGCCTCGAACTGCGCCAGTTCCTCGTGGTGGGCCAGGATGGCCTCGCCCAGCCTGACCAGCAAACGCCCGCGCTCGGTCGCGGTCATCCTGCCCCATGGTCCAATTTCAAAGGCGGTGCGCGCAGCTCTGACTGCGGCGTCCACATCGGCTTTGCCCGACCGCGGTATGGCGGCGAAAGGCAGGCCGTCCGACGGGCAGAGAGTATAAAACAAATAATAAAAATAGTTATAATTATAAAAAAACATTATAAAA
>CAXTUM010000399.1:0-3641 GCA_964247205.1 uncultured Beijerinckiaceae bacterium | reverse complement strand
ACGCGCTGGCGGGCATCGGGCGTGTATTCAGACTGCGGCCACTTGTTGATCAGTTCGTCCATGGCGAGCAGGGCCCGCTGCGAACGCTCCTGATCGCGGCTGACATCGGGGATCTGATTAAAATAAGACATGCCGACAAGATACTGTGCGTAAGCCGCATCCTTGTCCGCGGGATAAAGCTGCACGAAGCGCTTGCCATTCGAGATCGCGTCCTCGTAGCTGCGGCTTTCGTAATTGGCGAAGGTCTGCAGCAGCAGGCTGCGCTTGGACCAGTTGGTGTAGGGATATTGCTTGTCCAGTTCGGCGAACTTGCGCGCCGCGCCATCGTAATTGTTGCTCTGCAGGCGGGCCAAGCCATCGTTGAACAGCACTTCGGCAGGCTCGTCCTTGGACAGATCGCTGGTGGCTTTCGCGCTGCCGAACGGATTCATCGACGAAATCGTCTCGCAGGCCGCAAGAGGCATGGCAACTGTCACAATGGCCAGCGCCCGCATCAGGCCCTTCAGGGATAGTTCACGCAGCAAAAACGACATTCGCAGAAAGGCCCCATCAAAATCGCGCGGAAAGTGCCACGCCAGCGCTGTCAAAGCAAGCGGATGAAATACGGCGCGCCGCCTTTCATCGCAGATCGTTAACTCTAACGGGGCTGAATATGGCGATCACAAGGCATATGGCGCTACTGGACCGAAGCAATATCCCGCAAGTCTCAGTTCTTGTCTGCCGAGAAAGCAGCGACCGGCATGCCAATCTCGCCACGGCCATACTCGCGGCGTGGTGCGGGACTGTCGATCAGCGTCCAGGCAGAGCGATCTGCGAAGAGTCGCTCGAGGATCATTGCATTGACCTTGTGGCCAGGAGCATACGCCTTGTAGGTGGCCTGAAGCGGTGCGCCAGCCAATGCCAGATCGCCGATCGCATCCAGAATCTTGTGGCGGACAAATTCGTCGGGGTAGCGCAGACCCTCCGGATTGATGATCCGGTCGTCCCCCAGGGCGACAGTGTTTTCGAGGGAAGCCCCAAGCGCCAGGTTCTTTTTCCAGAGATACTCCACATCCTTCATGAAACCGAAGGTGCGGGCACGGGAAATCTCGTTGCGGAATGTCGCCGGCGTCACGTCAACGACGCGCCGCTGGCGACCTATCAATGGAGTCGGGAAGTCGATCTCGACATCGACGCTGAAACCGCGGTCACGCGGCGAGAGTTCAGCCCAGGAATGACCCTGTTCGAGACGAACCGTCTTCAGCACCTTGATGATCCTGCGCTGCAGCATCTGGCTTTCGATACCGACCTGATCGATCGCATCGACGAAAAAAGCCGAACTGCCGTCCATGATCGGCACTTCAGGGCCATCGATCTCGACAGTCACATTATCGACACCCATACCGGCCAACGCCGCCATCAAATGCTCGATCGTGGAAACGGAAGCCCCGCTCGGCTCGCCGATGACGGTGCAGAGTTCGGTTGCGCCAACAGCCTCACGGCGGGCAGGAATATGACGTTCTCCACCACCGGGCAGTCCGGTGCGGCGAAAAACTATACCGGTGCCGGCATCGGCGGGATGAAGGGTAATCTTGACCGGGGCACCACTGTGGACACCAATGCCCTGCAGCGAGATCTGGTCACCAAGCGTCGTCTGATTCAAGACGTTATCCTCTTTGGCGGAAGCCTGCCAGGGTTGATCACTGGTCGCGGCAAATCGCGTTGGTTAGGATTCACGTGCGCCGCATTATGCGAATCAGCCCCCTGCGAAGCACGTTTCACCCGAAGGCGATGGAGCGGAAAATACGCGCGCTGACTCCCATGAACAAATCACGCTTTTTTACGCTGTGTTACATGAAAATGTCACATTTTACGGATTTAAAATAATTCTGATTATTGTTTTAATTCAGATAGATAAGGCCCGCGCCAGTGAAGGCGCGGGCCGAATTCAGACAAATCTTTCTGTGGAAAGAGCTTATCCCTGGCGGCGGAGGAAAGCCGGAATCTCGAGCTGGTCATCCTCGATGGAGCGCGCCTGAATGCGCCCGTGAGAATCAAGCTGTCCCTGCGCGGCACGCGGCGGCGCCTGGACGACGGGACGGCGCGGAGCCTCGGCGGGCATCGCAGCAACCGGCGCAGGCGAGGTATCTGCTGCAGGAGCGGTCACATGCGGCAGATCCTGTTCCTCGCGGCGGCCAAGACCGACTGCGGCCAGTCGCTGCAGCAATGTCATACGCTTCGTTTCGGGGGAAGCCACGGGCTGCGCCGGGGCCTGGGCGCTGCGAAGCTGGGCCTGGGCCACAACCGGGAAATCCTCGATGCGCGGCATGCGCGTCTGGCGGATGACAGCGTCTTCGTCATAGATCGCGGGGGGGGCAGGCGGGGCAGCAGCCGGTGCGGCAACTGCTGGAGGGGCAACAGGAACAGGCGCCAAGGCAACCTCGGGCTGAGGCGCCGAAATTGTTTCAGCCACCTGAGGGGTGACAGCAACGGGGTCCTCGGTAACGGGAACCTGCTGAACCGCAACTGCAGGGGCGGTTGCTGAGGCACGGACCAGCGGGAGAACCGTTTCAGCCGCCGTCTTGGCCGCAACCTGCGTGCGCAGACGCTGGGCCATCTCGGCCAGGCGCTGATCGAGAACCTTGACAGGCTCTATGGCGTCGATCGAGGCGCGGTCGATGCCGGTGGCGACGACCGAGACACGGATGATGCCGTCGAGACTGTCGTCCTGCGTCGCGCCGAGGATGATGTTGGCTTCGGGGTCCACTTCCTCGCGGATGCGGGTGGCGGCTTCGTCCAGCTCATAGAGCATCATATCCTTGCCGCCGGTGATCGAGATGAGGAGACCCTTGGCACCCTTCATCGAGACTTCGTCCAGCAGCGGGTTGGCGATGGCGGCTTCGGCAGCGGCGAGCGCACGCTTTTCGCCCGATGCTTCGCCGGTGCCCATCATCGCCTTGCCCATTTCGCGCATCACGGCGCGGACATCGGCGAAGTCGAGGTTGATCAGGCCGGGCTTCACCATCAGATCGGTGATCGAGGCCACGCCTGAGTAGAGCACCTGATCCGCCATGGCGAAGGCCTCGGCGAAGGTTGTCTTCTCATTGGCGACGCGGAAGAGGTTCTGGTTTGGGATCACGATCAGGGTGTCCACGTGCTTCTGCAGTTCGGTGATGCCTGAATCACAAATGCGCATGCGGCGCAGGCCTTCGAACTGGAAAGGTTTGGTGACGACACCGACTGTGAGGATACCCATTTCGCGCGCAACGCGGGCGATCACGGGAGCAGCGCCTGTACCTGTGCCGCCACCCATGCCCGCCGTGATGAAGACCATGTGCGCGCCCATCAGCTGGTCGCGAATCTCGTCAATCACCTCTTCGGCAGCAGCGCGGCCGACTTCCGGCTGGGCACCGGCGCCGAGGCCTTCGGTGACTGCAAGACCCATCTGGATCACGCGGTCGGCCTTGGCATGGCCAAGCGCCTGGGCATCGGTGTTGGACACCACGAATTCGACGCCTTGCAGGCCGCATTCGATCATGTTGTTGACCGCGTTGCCGCCAGCGCCGCCCACGCCGAAAACGGTGATGCGGGGCTTCAGTTCCCGAACTTCAGGGGCCTTGAGGTTGATTGTCATGACTTTCGCCTCTCTTCGGAAACGGGTT
>CAXTUM010000398.1:0-3643 GCA_964247205.1 uncultured Beijerinckiaceae bacterium | reverse complement strand
CCATCGCCGATCTGGAAGCCGCGCTCGTACGCTCGAAGACCAACAGCAGAACGACTGTCATCGTGATCGACACAGATCCGCTGATCTCGACGAACATCGGCGGCCACTGGTGGGATGTGGCGGTGCCCGAAGTCAGCGAAAGGGCAGAAGTCCGCACCGCCCGCATGGCTTATGAAAAAGCGGCACGCCAGCAACTATCGGGATCATAGACCATGCCGCATCTCCGCATCAGGCCAACCAGGCATCATGGCAAGGTCATCGGCATCACGCCGCAGAGTGCAGGCTGGACCTATGTGGGGTTCGATCTCCACCGGTTGCGCAGGGGCGACACAGCAGAAGGAAAGATGATGGACCGTGAGGTCTGTCTGGTCTTCGTTGCAGGTAAAGGGCATGTCAGCGCTGACTGTGCAGATATCGGGTGCCTCGGCGAGCGCATGTCACCCTTCGACGGAAAACCATGGTCGGTTTATATACCGCCTGGCGTCAATTGGTCCGTCACGGCGGAAACCGATGTCGAGCTGGCTGTCTGCAGCGCCCCCGGAGATAGCAGCACGCGAGCCGTGCGGGTCATTGCGCCGGATGAACTGGGGCAGGAAATCCGCGGCAGGGGAACCAACGTCCGCCATGTCACGAATATCATTCCCGAAAGCGATCCGACGGCGGCCTCGCTGCTCGTCGTGGAGGTGATCACTCCGGGCGGGCACACCTCAAGCTACCCTCCGCACAAGCACGACCGGGATGACCTGCCGCGTGAATCACTTCTGGAGGAAACCTATTATCACCGCATCAACCCGCCGCAGGGCTTTGCCTTCCAGCGGGTGTTCACGGATGCCGACCAGCATGGGAAGCGCGAACTGGATGAGGCAATGGCCGTCGAAGACGGCGATGTCGTTCTGGTGCCGAAGGGCTATCATCCCTGCGCCGCCTGCCACGGCTACGATCTTTATTATCTCAACGTCATGGCCGGCCCGAAGCGGACCTGGAAATTCCACAATGCGGCAGAGCATGCATGGATGCTGCCCCTCGCCCCAGGGTGATGACGATCAAGGATACAGATGCCCCGCTCTCGGGCCAGTTGAGCGTCAGCCGAGCATGAGCGTATCGCCACAGACAGAGACCGCCTGGCCGGAGATGGTCCGTCCCCGCGATGAGGCAAGGAACACGATCTGATCAGCGATCTGCTGCGGAGTCACGTAATCCCTGAGCGAAGTGAATGACAGCGCACTGCGCTCCATTTCCACGAATGAAATGCCGCGCTGTTGCGCCTTCGCCTCCAGCACCCGGCGGATGCGGTCTCCCGCCACGAGACCTGGCAGAACGGCATTGACGCGGATGCTGAATTCCCCAAGCTCGATGGAAAGCGACTTGGTGAAACCGATCACACCCCATTTGGCGGCGGAGTACGGGCTTCTGAGCGGAAATCCGTACTTCCCGGCCGCCGAGGACAGATTGATGATGGATGGGTTCTTGCTGTCCTTGAGATGCGGAACAGCAAGCCGAACGCAATTGAACTGGCTGCTGAGACAAACCTGAATGCAGCGATCCCAATCTTCGGGATTGATCTCCTCCACACGGCCCGTCGGACCTGCGATCCCGGCGTTGTTGACCAGCACATCAAGACCGCCCAGTCTTGCCAGCGCGTCATCAAACAGGGCGGCGACCTGAACACGGTCTGCGACATCGCAAACCGATGCCGTCATCTGCGGATCACTGGTTTTCAACGCGGTGATCGCCGCCTCGTCGATATCGCAGACATGCACGCGCGCACCCTCCGCCAGAAATGAGCGGGCAATCTCGAGTCCGATGCCACCTGCACCCGCCGTGATCAGGACCCTTGCACCTTTCAATCCCATATCCATGTTTGCTATCCTCGCGTGTTGAGTGTCAGATCGAGTTGTGAAACACGTACATATGGTGGCCGCGCGTGCAATTGGTCCAGCATCTATTCCAATCGGATGACGCTTCCTGTTGCGGACTTTCCGGGAAACCGGAGTGGCGGCGGACGTTGCATTGGCGATGAGATGGGCAACATGAGCAAGATCGCCATTGTCGGCACTGGTCTGATCGGCAGGTCATGGGCCACGATTTTTGCAAGCCACGGATTCGCGGTGGCGCTGCACGATGTGGTGCCTGGCGCGGCCAGGGCTGCAAGAGCCCACATTGGCCGGAACCTCAGGGAACTGGCCGGCCACGGGCTGGTCGCAGATCCCAAAGGGGCGCTCGCCCGCATCCGGGTCGCCTCCGGGCTGGCGGATGCGCTGGGCGATGCTGTGCTCGTGCAGGAAAACGGCCCGGAGACGATCGAGGCGAAACGGGCGTTGTTCGCTGAGATGGACGCAATCGCTCCGGCCTCGGTCATTCTTGCATCGTCCACATCCTTCATCGTCGCGTCCCGCTTCAGCGAAGGACTGAAAGGCCGCTCGCGGTGCCTGGTGGCGCATCCGGTCAATCCGCCGCATCTCGTGCCCATCGTCGAGCTTGCGCCTGCGCCGTGGACTGACCCGAAGGTGACGGAGAAGGCGCGCCGGATCTATCTGAAGGCTGGCCAGTCACCGATCATTCTCAACAAGGAAAAGCCCGGCTTCGTGCTCAACCGGCTGCAGGCCGTGCTGCTGGCCGAGGCGTTCCGCATCGTTGGTGACGGGGTGTGCTCACCGCAGGATCTCGACAAGACAATCAAGGACGGTCTTGGGCTTCGCTGGTCCTTCATGGGCCCGTTCGAGACCATTGAGCTGAATGCGCCCGGCGGCATCGCGGATTATTGTGCTCGCTACGGACCCTCCCTCACGGATATGGTGGCGCATAGCGCTGGCGGCGACCCGTTCGGCGAGGTCAATGTGGCCAGAGTTTCGGCGCAATGGGGAACAGGGCAGACCCCGGAGAATGTGAGGAAACTCAGCAACTGGCGCGACAGCCGCCTCGCGGCGCTGCAAGTTCACAAGAGGGCGGCTGCCCGCAAACCCAGGTAGGAAATCATTCATGTCGAAGAGCCGCAAGGTTATCATCACCTGCGCCGTGACCGGCGCGATCCACACGCCATCCATGTCGCCCTATCTGCCAGTGACCGCAGAAGAGATTGCCGAAGCAGCGATCGGCGCCGCCGAAGCGGGTGCAGCGATCGTGCATCTGCATGCGCGTGATCCCGTGACAGGCAAGCCGGACCAGTCTCCGGAAGCCTTCAAGCCCTTCCTTCAGGTGATCAAGCAGAAATCGAACGTGGTCATCAACCTGACGACGGGCGGCTCTCCCACGATGCAGGTGGAAGAGCGTGTCGGTCCAGCCGCCCACTTCGCACCTGAAGTCGCTTCGCTCAACATGGGCTCAATGAATTTCGGGCTCTATCCGATGCTGGAGCGATTCAAGGACTTCAAGCACGACTGGGAACGTCCCTATCTGGAAGGCTCGCATGACAGGATTTTCAGGAACACTTTCAAGGATATCGAGTACATCCTGCGCACCTGTGCGGACAACGGCACGCGTTTCGAGATCGAATGCTACGATATCGGCCATCTCTACACATTGGCGCATTTTCTTGATCGTGGCGTGGTGCAGACTCCGCTGTTCGTGCAGTCCGTTTTCGGTATTCTGGGCGGGATAGGCTCTCATCCCGAGGATGTGGCCCACATGAAGAGAACGGCGGACA
>CAXTUM010000397.1:0-3647 GCA_964247205.1 uncultured Beijerinckiaceae bacterium | reverse complement strand
GGTCGAGAATGCAAGCTTCGCCTTGAGACGTTTCTCCACTGCATCCGCCTCCTCCGAGGCGCGCTGCTGTGCTGCAAGCCAGATGTCAGGTGTTGCCTCCATGTAGATCGTTGCCGGATAGGGCGACATGAAGCCGAACATCAATCCGGTCACATGACCATCAGCGGCCGCCGCAATGGCTTCCGCATAAACCAGCGCGTTGGCTGCGGCGGGCGTCTCGTCCTGATAAACCAGCAGATCCTGGAAAAGAGGAGCGGCCGGAGAGGAGAATGCGGCGGGCGCTGTCTTCCTCGCGTGTTGCTTCAACATGGTGATGAATCTCCTGTAGGAAACGGGTCGGCTTCCTGCGACTTTCGGTCGAGAGCCGCCTGAACCTTGTCACTATGTCTAGGACACGTCGGCGGAACCGGATTGAGGCAAGTCAATCGGGCGGCGGCGGCGCCATGGAGAACAGGAAACGATGAATTCCGGCATTTGGACAAAAGAGATGTCACCATGAACGACGCACCCGACAACGCGGCGCAAAAGGCCAGTGCTACATACAGGCTTCCCGCCCTTGACGAGGATTTCATCCTCGGAGACAGCACGCGCGGTGTGCGCTTCCTGCTGGAGTACCAGAAGGCAGAGGAAGCGCTTCGATCCGCGCGGATCACGTCAACAATCGTGGTCTTCGGCAGCGCAAGGGCGAAAGCGGACGGCGTTCCTGCTTCAGAAAACTGGTATGCAGAAGCACAGCGTTTTGGAAAGATCGCATCCGAGCGCGGCGGTGCGCTTGGCCAGGGCGGCGAGCGCCGCAATGTCATCGCCACCGGCGGCGGGCCCGGCCTGATGGAAGCCGCCAACCGCGGCGCATACGAAGCCGGGGCAGCATCAATAGGCTTCAACATCACATTGCCCCACGAACAGGAACCCAATCCGTATACGACGCCTGATCTGACCTTCCGGTTCCATTATTTCGCCATGCGCAAGATGCATTTTGCCATGCGGGCCAGTGCGCTCGTGGTATTTCCGGGAGGCTTCGGGACCTTCGATGAACTGTTCGAGATCCTGACTCTGCGGCAAACCGCCAAGATGCGGCCTATCCCGATCGTTCTTGCAATCGGGAGTTACTGGAGGAAGGCCGTGAATTTCGACCACATGATCGCTGCAGGAACGATCGAGCGAAAGGATATCAACCTTTTCGGCTTTGCCGACGATGCCGAGAACACATGGACTGAACTCGTCAGGCGCGGTCTGGTCATTCCACGATCATGAACATGTTTAATCGCCCGCCTGCTCAAGCGCGCGCTTCAGCCGCCAGATGACGGTCTTGCGGGATCGTTCGTCAGCCGCCTTGTCCATGGCGTCATTGATATCGAGAAGAAGCCCGGAAAGTTCGTTATGCCAGTCTTGCCTCGCCACTGCCTCGGGCGCAATTCTCCGCTGCTCGCCATGCGGGAGCCGCAGCGGGCGCGTGCCGCCGATGTCATAAACTTCATCCATGGCCGGGACAAAAATCTGTTCCGCCGCCAGGATGTTCCCATCCGTCATTCGCGATCTCAGTCCTTCGATGGCTTTTTCCTCGCCATGGACGAGAAAGACTGCCTGCCCAATGGGCTTGCGCTCATCCAGCCAGCTCAGAAGCTCCGGCCCGTCAGCATGCCCGGAATAGCTGTCGATGGAGCTGATGCGGGCGCGGACGACCACATCGTCGCCCTGGATGCGGACGGCCTTGGCGCCATCCTGCAATATCCGGCCAAGCGTGCCCTGCGCCTGGAAGCCCACGAGCAGAACCGTCGCCTGGCGCTCGGGCAGCCAGTTGCGCAGATGATGGCGGATGCGGCCGGCATCGCACATGCCGCTGGCTGAGATGATGATGTGAAACCCCTCGAAGCGGGCGAGCGCCTTGGATTCCTCCACGCTTTCCGTCACATGGAGATGGGGAGAGGCCAGCCCTTGCAACAAGGCATCGCCGTTTTGCAACTCGCCCGCATGACGCTTGAAGATGGCCGTCGCCTTGGAGGCGAGAGGCGAGTCGATGAAGATGGAGGCTTCCGGGACCGCCTTGCTGTCCATCAGGCTGACGATATCGGCCACCAGTTCCTGCGTCCGTTCAACGGCGAAGGACGGAATGAGCAACGCACCGCCCGCCTGTCTGGCCGCATTGAGCTCATCTGCCAGAAGGCTGGTCCTCTGGCCGTCCGACACATCGAGACGGTCACGGTCACCGTAGGTCGACTCGCAGACCACGATATCGAATGCCGCTGGAGCTTCCGGATCGGGTTGCAGCAATTTGTGATCAGGCCCGATGTCGCCGGAAAACAGAATGCGCTTCGGTTTGCCGACCGTCTCTGACTCGACCTCGACTTCAATCGACCCCGAACCGAGAAGATGCCCCGCATTCCACCATTTCGCGCGAATGCCGGGCGCAACATCGGCCCAGGCCCCGTAGGTGACCGGCTCCAGCAGATCGAGCGACTTCTGGGCATCCAGCACCGTATAGATCGGCTCAACTTCCCTGCGTCCCCGCCGCTTGTTGCGCCGGTTGAGAGACTGGACTTCGCTTTCCTGGATATGGCCGGAATCCGGCAGCATGCAGCCCAGCAGATCAATGGTAGCCTGCGTCGCGTAGATCCTCCGCCCGAAGCCCGCCAGCATGAGCTTGGGGATAAGACCCGAGTGGTCGATATGCGCATGCGTCAGCAGCATGGCGTCGAGCTGTCGGGGATCAAACGGGAATGGCTCGTAGTTCAGCTGTTTCAGGGTCTTGGATCCCTGGAACATGCCGCAATCGATTAGTACCCTTGCCTGCCCGGTCTCAAGCAGAAAGCATGAGCCGGTGACTGTTCCGGCAGCTCCGTGGAAGCTCAGGGAGATGGGCATCGGCTTTCCCGTAGGGTCAGTGGGACATGAAGACGGGGATTTCGGATTCATTCAGCATCGAGTCGGTTACGCCGCCCAGAACCATCTGCCGCCAGCGGGAATGGGCAAAGGCGCCCATCACGATCATGTCGGCGCCGACGAGTGTGGCGCGGTTGCGCAATGCCTTGCCCGCATCGCCATTCGTAGCGTCTACATTGGCGACTGTGGCGTCGATGCCGTGCCGAGAGAGATGGGGGGCGGCTTCCGCGCCCGGCACAAGCTTGGTGAGATCCTTCTCCTTCAAGACAGAAGCCAGCTCGACATATTCAGCGCTGGTCAGAAGCGGCATGGCGTCATTGAGCGCGCGCGCAGCCCGCGCTGTGCCATCCCACGCCACAACAATACGCTTGGCCTTGAACGCCGTGACGCCTGCCGGAACCACGATGACCGGACGACCGGTGTGAAACAGAAGTTCCTCCGCAAGCGCGCGCCCAACAGCGAAATATTCCGGCGGGCTGTCGATGATGGTCAGGTCGTGTAGCCTGCCCTGGGTTGCTGCAAGATCAATCGCATCCGCCTGATTGAGTTGGGCCGAGCGGATATCGTAGCCGAGTCCCGATGACACGAGCTGCGCCTTCAGATCGGCTTCGGCCTTGTCAATTCGCGTCTTTTCCTCGGCATTGGCCGGCCCGACCAAAGATCCGACGAACTGCGGCGCAAGGCTGTAGGGCGGGTCGTAATGATGGCCCAACACGCGGAATGTCACATGGGCCTTCGTTTTTCCAGCCAGTGAGAGGCCGTAGGAG
>CAXTUM010000396.1:0-3649 GCA_964247205.1 uncultured Beijerinckiaceae bacterium | reverse complement strand
GTCGGCGAATACGCCGCGCTGCATCTGCTGGCCGCCATCCCCAATGGGTTGATCCTCGAGCGCATCGAGGATGACTGGAAAGGCCGCGCAAAGACCATCATCCCGCATCCCGTGCAGCGCAACGGTTTCCTTGCCGTGCCGGACGCGCCGGGCCTCGGCTGCGATATCGATGAGGACTTCGTGGCGCGGTTTCCGAGCGAGGGCAATGTCTCCATCCCCGTGACCGAGGCCTCCGGTTCCTATGCCGAGGGCACCTTCGGCGAGCAGCTCTATGTGCAAACGCGCCTGAAACGGGCCGTGTACTTCCCGAAGTTGGACAGGCAGCCATGAAGATCGACCGCATGCGGGTTTTCATGAGCCGCGACAAGGACCGTCCACGCGTCATCGTGGCGCTGGACACCGACGACGGCCTGACGGGGTGGGGCGAGTGCTACAACCACGGCCCGGACAAGGCGCTCGCGCCCATCCTCGACTATCTCTTTGATTTTATCCGCGGGCAGGACCCCCGCCGCATCGAATATCTCGTGCATCTCCTGATGCAGCAGGCGCGCTTTCCGCCCGGCGCTCTCGGCCTTGCCGCCATATCGGCTATCGACCATTGCCTCTGGGATATCTCGGCCAAGGCGCTGAATGTGCCGGTCTACATGCTGCTGGGCGGCAATGCCCGGGACCGCGTGCAAGTCTATGCCGGGGTCTATACAGCACCGGATCCCGAAGCGGCGCGAGATGAATTCGACAGACTCAACGCAGGCTGGGGCTTCTCCGCCTTCAAGCTCAGCCCCTACCGCATCGATATGCACGCCAACCGCTGGGGCGAGGTTGTGCGCACATCTGCCGAGTATTTCCGCAAGCTGCGCGAGACGTGCAACAGCACCTACGAGATCGCCTTCGACGCCCATGCCAAGATTTTCGAGCCCGCGCAGGCCATGCAACTCGGCAATGCGCTGGCGCCCTATGATCCGCTGTTCTTCGAGGAGCCGATCCGCCCGGAGAATTTTGAGGCATGGGGTGAGCTGAAACGCGGCCTGACCTGCACGCTGGCTACGGGCGAATCGCTCTACAGCCGGTTCGAGTTCCTGCGCCTCCTGCAGGTCCGGGGCTGCGACATCATCCAGCCCGACATCTGCGTGGTCGGCGGCATGCTTGAAATGCGGCGGATCGCGGCGCTGGCGGAAGCGCATTTCGTTACGGTTGCGCCCCATAATCCCATGGGGCCGCTGGCCACAGCTGTGAATGTGCACTTTTCGGCGGCGCAGCCCAATTTCCGCATCCTGGAATACCGCCTGCCGCATGGGCCGGGATATGCCTTCGGCACCGGCAGGGGAGAGGCCGCGCAGGATACCGGCACCACGCTTTATGTGCAGGACCCCTATCTGCCGAAGGACGGCTATCTCGACCTCAGGCCGGACCGTGCGGGGTGGGGTGTCGAGATGAACATGGACGTCCTTGGCACGGAGACCTATGTCAACTGGCAACGGAAAGTGCCGGTCAGGCCCGACGGTTCAACCGGCTATGTCTGACCCTGCGCCCTATGTTGAGAGAATGGCAAGCGGATGAACACCGGACACAAGCACCCGCCTGAAACGGCCCCGGTCATTCTGATAACCGGGGCAGCAGGCCGGATCGGCAGCATGTTGCGCCGCGCCCTCGCCGATGATCCTGCGCTGACCACGCATTACGGCCAGCCCGCCAAATTGCTCGTCACCGACATCATCGATCCGGGGCCAGGTACTGGCGGTGATACGGCTGTCGTGGGTAATCTCGCCGATGCCGCCTTTATCGACACGCTATTTGCCGACAGGGCGATCACGGCGATCATTCATCTCGCTGGCCACCCGCGCGAAGCGGAGTGGGACGTGCTGCTGGATGCCAACATCCGCTCCTCTATCCATCTCTGGGAAGCCGCACGCAAGAACGCCGTCGACAGGGTACTGTTCGCCAGTTCCAACCATGCCGTCGGCTTCTATCCCCGCAACTGGACAATTGACCACACAGTCACCCAGCGCCCGGATACGCGTTACGGCCTGACGAAGGTCTTCGGCGAGGAGCTTGGCTTTCTCTACGCCTACAAATTCGGCATCCGCGCTTTCAACATGCGCATCGGCACTTTCACGCCAGAGCCGACGTCACATCGCGCACTGTCGAGCTGGGTGTCGCAGCGCGACATGGCTGCACTGGTCCGCGTCGGCCTGACGGCAGATTACACGTGCGAGACCGTCTATGGAGTCTCGGACAATGCGCGGACGTTCTGGGACAACAGCGCGGCAGAACGGCTTGGCTATCGCCCGCAGGACAGCGCGGATGATTTCGCCCATCAGTTTCCGGAACCGCCAAAGGTCGAGGGAGACCATGGCGAACATTTTCAGGGCGGCCCTTTTGCGATGGACGGATTGACAAGTTCAGCCGGTCAGCTCGCAGAGCTTGACAAGCCTGAGACATAGTATCGGCCAGCTTTCTCCACTCCATCAGTTTGATCCGCGTGCTGCGCTGATCAGCGGCCTGCTCGGCCAGACACGCATCACTGCATATCTCGTCCGGCAGACGCTCGCGGCGCCAATCATCCTCACTCACCGCAGCGGCAGGCTGCCTTCGCAAACACACGGGTGGAGGGGCTTCTGCGCGGCATCCCCGATGGATGCGCCCCGAGGCTCTGGTTATCACGTTCACTGGCGGGGGCTTGCTGATGCGCCATGTCGAGCGCGCCCTCACACGATGAACCAGTCCGCCCCGTTCGCAGCACCGATGGTTGCAGCCGAGGCGATGCTCAGCCCGTTCATGATGAAGCCGATGGCCTGGCCGCTGGTTGTGTCCTGCCAGACGAGATCCATCAATCCGTCACCGCTGATGTCGGCCACGTCGCGGATTTCGAACTGGTTGCCGTTGGCCGCGCCGATGGTGTTGCCGCCGGTGATGGCGTTGCCGTTCATCAGCCACGCGCCGGCCTGCCCGTTCGAGAACTGCCAGACGATGTCGCCGCGTCCGTCACCATTGAGATCGCCTATGCCTCTAACCGAGAACCCCGTGCCATTGGCCCCGGCGATCTGGCCTGCGCCGGTGACGGAAAGGCCGTTCATCAGATAGCCGACTGTGCTGCCGTCCGTGTGTTTCCAGACCAGATCAGCCCTGCCGTCGCCGTTGAGGTCGCCGATGGCCGAGACCGACCAAGCCGCGCCGTTGGCCGCGCCGATGGCGCCCGAGCCGATGATCGCGCCGCCGCTCATGAGTAGACCGATGGCGAGCCCGCTGCCGTCCTGCACCACGATATCCGATTGACCGTCGCCGTTGAGATCGCCGGAGCCCACCACGCGGAAGGCCGCCGTCATATTGCCGACCACCACGGCGGACCCGATGCTTGTCCCGTTCATCAGGTAGGCCACGACGAGGCCGCCGGTGTTTTGCCAGATCAGGTCGGACGAGCCGTCGCCATTGAGGTCACCCACGGCATTGACGCGCCATGCCGCCCCATTGGCTCCGCCGATGGCGCCGGCCCCGGTGATCGCCGTGCCGTTCATGAGAAAATCGACGGCCTGGCCCGATCCGTTGCACCACAGGATATCAGAGCTGAGATCGCCGTTGAAATTCACCGGCGTGAAGCTTTCCGCCGCCAATGTCACGCCACCGGCGAACTGGAATCGCTCGACGCCCACCG
>CAXTUM010000395.1:0-3684 GCA_964247205.1 uncultured Beijerinckiaceae bacterium | reverse complement strand
CGGCCGATCGGGCAGAACCAGGGCGTGCAGTTCCCGATTGCCGAGAGCTTCATCGAGCTCGAGGCGGCCAATCTGATGCGCTACGAGGCGTGCCGCCTGTTCGACGCCCGTCAGCCCTGCGGGTCGCAGGCGAACATGGCGAAATACCTGGCCGCCAAGGCAAGCTGGGAGGCGGCCAACGCCTGCATCCAGTTCCACGGCGGTTTTGGCTTTGCCTGCGAATACGACGTGGAGCGCAAGTTCCGTGAGACCCGGCTCTATCAGGTCGCGCCGATTTCGACGAACCTGATCCTGTCCTACGTGGCGGAGCATATGCTCGGCTTGCCAAGATCGTTTTGAGCGCGACACTATCACCACACAAGCCGGAACGCCGGTTGCATGTCTCGGGAGGACATAACGATGACTTTCACACGCAGGGCGGCAGTCTTGGCCGCATTCACCGCAACGCTCGCCGCCGGAACACCGGCCATCGCGCAGACCTTTCCAACCAAGCCAGTGACGATGCTCATCCCGTTCGCCGCCGGTGGGCCGACGGATGTGGTGGGCCGCCTCATCGGCGAGCACATGAGCCGCACGCTCGGCCAGCCCGTCATCATCGAGAATGCTGTCGGCGCAGCGGGCACGCTCGCCGGGCAGCGCCTCATTTCCTCACCCCCCGACGGCCACACGATCCTGATCGGCCATACCGGGACGCATGCGGCGGCGGTCTCCCTGAATCCCAACCTCAAGTACAAGCCCGTCGAGGATTTCGCCCATGTCGGGCTGGTCAACACCAACCCTATCTTTGTCAATGTGCGCAAGAATCACCCGGCCAATACCCTGAAGGAACTGGTCGACTGGCTGAAGGCCAATCAGGCAACGGCCAACAATGCGCATGCGGGCATCGGCTCCGTCAGCCACACCACCTGCCTGCTGTTCAACTCGGTCATCGGCGTGAAGACGAACGGCATCCCGTATCGGGGCACCGGGCCAGCCATGAACGACCTTGTCGGCGGCCAGATCGACTATCTCTGCGATCAGGGTGTCAATGTCGCGCCGCAGACGCGGGCAGGCACGATCAAGACGCTCGCCATCGCCCAGGACAAAAGGGCGCCGCTGCTGCCGGATGTGCCGACGAGCACGGAAGCTGGGGTGCCTGATTTCAAGGTGATCGTCTGGAATGCGATGTTCACGCACAAGGATACACCACCAGCCGCAGTCGAAACGCTGAACAAGGCGCTTCGCGCCGCCCTCGGTGACGCGACCCTGAAAGCAAAGCTTGAGGAGATCGGTGCGGAAATTCCTGCGGCGGACCTGCAGACATCCGCCGGATTGCGCGCCTTCATCGGATCGGAGATCAACCGCTGGACGCCGATCATCCAGGCCGCTGGCGTGACCCGGCGGGCAAGCCGGCCAATGCGTTGATCTCTACGGCGGCGGTTCAGGACCAGGGCGAACCATCTGTCGCCCGGGGCGCTGAAGGCGCTGGGGCGGCAGGCGCTGCATGCGGCGGTGCTGGGATTCGAGCATCCAGCGACGGGCGAGGTGATGCGGTTCGAGAGTGCGTTGCACAGGGATATGGCGGGGTTGCTGGGGGTTTTGGGGGGCGGATAGTTGAAGGACTTTTATTCCTCGTTGCCCAGAAGCGCCTCGTAATCACGCCCTCCGTAGAAGAAATGACCTATACGCACGACATCAGCCTCGATTGTGTAGGTGATAACCACACGGCGTTCAAAACTGACGATCCGCAGCCCCTTGCGGATATCATCCCGCGACCTTCCGCGCGCCGGAAAAGTCCCAAGACCATCACAGAAAACGCGAATGCGCCTGATGTAGCGGATCGCAATTTCTGGATCACCGCTCTCATCGCGGATGTAGACATAAAGCCTGTCGAGGTCAGCATCCGCTTCAGGTCGAAGGGCAACGCGAAAATTCACGCGGCAGCCTTGTCTTTCAGAAAGGCCTTTTCCAGCCGGTCAAACGCATCTTTCGCAGGGATGTCCGGTCGAGGATCATCAAAGCTGTCGTTGATCGCCTTCGCCAGCAAAGCCCGGCGTTCCGCCAGATCCATTTCCTGGTCTTCCAGCAGCCGCAGGCCTGCCCGGACAACCTCACTGGCGTTGTGGAAGCGGCCTGCTTTCACCTGTTTGTCGATGAATATCTCGAAATGATCGCCGAGGCTGACATTGGGCATGGGGATGATCCTGAGTGGGGGCGGATAGGCAAAGTATGTCATTAGATGGCAGTTTTGTCGATATGAATGATTTTGGCGGGCGCTGCATGCGGCGGTGCTGGGGGAGTCAGGGTTGCGCACCTGATATGGGGCAACATTCAATTGATTGAGTTTGCAACGCATCACGCCGTTGGATTCAATAGCTCAGTGTGAAGTTCACTAAGCTTCTGGCGTGTAGCTTTCAGAAGATATTCGGTCATTGTCTCAACACGCGCGGTGGCATCGGCTGAGAGAACAGCAAACGGAACTTGTTCAAGAGTGCTTTTGAAGCTGCCAGCATCGAACGGCCTGAAGCTGAAATGCTGACTGTCGGAATGCGCAAAAATCTCGTTCCTTAAAGCGAGCAATCGCTTGTGCATTTCGTTCTGGGCCTGATCGAACCGCTTTAGCCTGGATGGAAAGGCAGGCCATCCCTTGCTTTGGACAAACGGGCGAGCGTAAGCGACGATAAGATTTGTGACGAAGGCCGTTTGCTGAGAATAGATAGCTCCTCGGCGTTCCCACGGCATCGAGTGCCAGCCGTTCTTGAGTAAATGTCTGGCGCAAAATTTGGCTTGAGCGAAGTCATGCGCCGACGCAGAAAGACACTCGAATTGCTTTTCCGTTTGTGTAGTGTCTTTCATTGGAGATGTCCGCGAAAGACCTCGCAAAAAGGTCAGATTTTTCGCCCAAAATTGCGCTTCGCAAATGCCTTTGCTTGAGTACCGTCCTTACGCCACCCTCCGCTTCACCGCAAACACAAACCCGACGGCTTATATCACCGCAAGCGTCGGTTTCCGCCCCACACAACCTGCTAAAAATCATTTGATAACTGTTATCGATTAACGCTACAATCCAGCAATGGAGGTATCCTATGCCGATCAGTGCCGAACTGGGCAACCAGCTTGAGACCTACGTCAAGAGCCTCGTGAAAACAGGCCGCTATCATTCGAAAAGCGAAGTCCTGCGGGAGGGCGTTCGCCTGATTCAGGAGCGGGAGATGCGCCTTGTCGCGCTCGATTCCGCGATTGCGCGCGGGCTGGCCGATGCGGATGCGGGAAGGACCAAGCCTGCGTCTGCCGTGTTTGACCGACTTGAGGCCAAATACCGTGCCATGGCAGAAGCCAAAGCCGGATGATCGTCGTTGTCACGACGGAAGCCGAGGCTGATCTTGAGCGGATCGGCGACCATATCGCCCTGAGCAATCCCGTGCGTGCGCTGTCATATGTTCAGGAACTGCGGCAAAGCTGCGAACGTCTCGCCGAGATGCCGGAGGGATTTCCGCTGTTACAGCGCTATGAGGACAGCGGCGTGCGGCGGCGCGTGCATGGCAATTATCTGATTTTCTACCGCATCGGCACCAACATGATTGACGTCATTCATGTCCTGCATGGTGCCATGGACTATGAGCGGGTGCTGTTTCCTGAAGATTGACGCGCCCTCACCCCATCGTGAACAATGCCATCTTTCCGCCACATCAAATCGGAACTATA
>CAXTUM010000394.1:0-3693 GCA_964247205.1 uncultured Beijerinckiaceae bacterium | reverse complement strand
CACATCCTGCGCGGCGTTCTCGATACGCAGGGCGTCAAGGACCGCAAGCAGCGTCGTTCCAAGTACGGCGCGAAGCGTCCTAAGTAATTGAGAGGCTGAGCTTATGTCACGTCGCCATAGCGCAGAAAAGCGCGAGATCATTCCGGATCCGAAGTTCCACGACATCGTTGTGACCAAGTTCATGAACTCGGTCATGTACGAGGGCAAGAAGTCCGTCGCTGAAACCATCGTTTACGGTGCGTTCGATATCATCGAGACCAAGACGAAGCAGAGCCCGATCGAGGTTTTCAAGTCTGCTCTCGAGAACGTGGCTCCGGCCATTGAAGTCCGTTCACGCCGCGTTGGCGGTGCGACCTATCAAGTGCCTGTTGAAGTCCGCATCGAGCGCCGTCAGGCTCTCGCCATTCGCTGGATCATCACGGCAGCCCGTGGCCGCAACGACAAGACGATGGTGGATCGCCTGTCATCCGAACTGATGGACGCCGCTAATAACCGTGGCAATGCCGTGAAGAAGCGTGAAGACACGCATCGCATGGCAGAAGCCAACCGCGCATTCGCGCATTACCGCTGGTGACGCGGCGCTGACTTTAGCGCCCCGCCGACGACAGGAACGAGAATATGGCCCGCAATCACGCACTTGAAGACTACCGCAACTTCGGAATCATGGCCCATATCGATGCGGGCAAGACGACGACGACCGAGCGGATTCTTTATTACACCGGCAAATCGCACAAAATTGGCGAAGTGCACGACGGCGCTGCGACCATGGATTTCATGGAGCAGGAGCAGGAGCGCGGCATCACGATTACCTCGGCTGCAACCACCGCCCTGTGGAATGGCCATCGCCTGAACATCATCGATACGCCTGGCCACGTCGATTTCACCATTGAAGTCGAGCGCTCTATGCGTGTGCTGGATGGTGCCGTCTGCGTTCTCGACTCGAACCAGGGTGTTGAGCCCCAGACCGAGACCGTTTGGCGTCAGGGCGACAAGTATAATGTGCCGCGCATCGTGCTGTGCAACAAAATGGACAAGACGGGTGCTGATTTCTACAAGTGCCTTGATGATATCGTGAAGCGCCTTGGCGCGAAGCCTGTTCCTATCCAGCTGCCGATCGGTTCCGAGAACAACTTCCTCGGCATTGTTGATCTTGTCCGCATGAAGGGCGTGGTCTGGGAGAACGAGAACCTTGGTGCAAACTTCAAGGACGTCGATATCCCCGAAGATATGGTCGAACTGGCCAAGGAATACCGCCTGAAACTTGTTGAAGCCGCTGTCGAACTCGACGACAAGGCGATGGAAGAGTATCTTGATGGCAAGGAGCCCAGCGAAGCAACGCTGAAGCGCCTGATCCGCAAGGCTGTCCTCAACGCATCCTTCTTCCCGATCCTCGCGGCTTCTGCTTTCAAGAACAAGGGTGTGCAGACGCTTCTTGATGCAGTGGTTGACTATCTGCCGTCGCCTCTGGATCGTCCCGCCATCAAGGGCGTGGACATGAAGGGCAACGAAGTGACACGCCCGTCATCGGATACTGTGCCGCTTGCGATGCTGGCTTTCAAAATCATGGATGATCCATTTGGTATCCTGACATTCTGCCGCATCTATTCCGGAAAACTCGACAAGGGCATGGCTCTGTCGAACTCGACGCGTGAGCGTTCCGAGCGTGCTGGCCGCATGGTTCTCATGCATGCCAACAATCGCGAGGAAATTTCCGAGGCACACGCTGGCGATATCGTTGCGCTGATCGGCCTCAAGGATACCCGTACGGGTGATACACTCTGCGATCCCAACCACGAGGTTGTGCTGGAGCGCATGGAATTCCCCGATCCAGTGATCGAAATGTCCGTGGAACCCAAGACCAAGGCCGATCAGGAAAAGATGGCCATCGCACTCGGCAAGCTTGTCGCTGAGGATCCTTCTTTCCGCGTCAGCACTGATCAGGAATCCGGCCAGACCATTATCAAGGGCATGGGCGAGCTTCATCTCGACATCAAGGTCGATATCCTGCGCCGCACCCACAAGGTGGATGTGCAGGTTGGCGCTCCGCAGGTTGCCTATCGCGAGACAATCAAGAGCGCAGCTTCGGTGGATTACACCCACAAGAAGCAGACGGGCGGTACGGGTCAGTTTGCCCGCGTCAAGTTCAATATCATGCCCAACGAAAAGGGCGCTGGCTTCGTGTTCGAATCCAAGGTCATCGGCGGTACGGTTCCCAAGGAATACATTCCCGGTGTTGAAAAGGGCCTAAATTCGGTCATGACATCAGGTCCGCTCGCGGGCTTTCCGATGGTCGATATCAAGGTGGAACTGACAGACGGTGCCTATCACGAGGTCGACTCGTCGGCGATTGCCTTCGAAATCGCGGCCCGCATGGGCTTCCGCGAGGCGCTGCAGAAGGGCAACCCCATTCTGCTCGAGCCGATCATGAAGGTGGAAGTTGTGACTCCGGAGGAGTTCACGGGCTCTGTCATCGGCGATCTCAATTCCCGCCGTGGCCAGATTCAGGGGCAGGATATGCGCGGCAATGCCAATGTCGTGAATGCCTTCGTTCCACTTGCCAATATGTTCAGCTATGTGAACACGCTTCGTTCATTCAGCCAGGGTCGCGCTTCATTCACGATGCAGTTCAGTCACTACGACGAAGTGCCGCGTAATGAAGCAGAGAAGATTCAGGCCAAATACGCCTGACGGCGTATTGGTTTGAGAACCACGATACAGAATTTTCAACCGGCGACAGCCGCGTCACGTTGAAGGAGACCCGTCATGGGTAAGGAAAAGTTCGAGCGGACCAAGCCGCATTGCAACATCGGCACCATTGGTCACGTTGACCATGGCAAGACGTCGCTGACGGCGGCGATCACGAAGATCCTCGCCGAAACCGGCGGCGCGACCTTCACGGCCTATGACCAGATCGACAAGGCGCCTGAAGAAAAGGCCCGTGGCATCACGATCTCGACCGCCCACGTCGAGTACGAGACCGCAAACCGCCACTACGCACACGTCGATTGCCCAGGCCACGCCGATTATGTGAAGAACATGATCACCGGTGCTGCCCAGATGGACGGCGCGATCCTTGTTGTTTCCGCCGCGGATGGTCCAATGCCCCAGACCCGCGAGCACATCCTGCTGGCCCGTCAGGTTGGCGTTCCTGCCCTCGTCGTCTTCATGAACAAGGTTGACCTTGTTGATGATGCCGAGCTGCTTGAGCTGGTCGAGATGGAAGTGCGCGAGCTTCTGTCCAAGTACGATTTTCCGGGCGACGATATTCCGATCACCATGGGTTCGGCCAAGGTCGCTCTCGACGGCGGTGATGCCAAAATTGGCCGAGACGCCGTTATTGCCCTGATGGCAACTGTGGATGCTTACATTCCGCAGCCTGAGCGTCCGATCGACCTCACCTTTCTGATGCCGGTCGAGGATGTGTTCTCGATCTCGGGTCGTGGTACGGTCGTGACCGGACGTATCGAGCGCGGTATCTGCAAGGTTGGCGAGGAAGTCGAAATCGTCGGTATCCGCGACACCCAGAAGACCATCGTGACGGGCGTCGAAATGTTCCGCAAGCTGCTCGATCAGGGCATGGCCGGTGACAACGTCGGTATCCTGCTGCGCGGCACGAAGCGTGAAGACGTCGAGCGTGGCCAGGTCGTCTGCAAGCCTGGTTCAGTCAAGCCGCACAAGAAGTTCAAGGCCGAG
>CAXTUM010000393.1:0-3701 GCA_964247205.1 uncultured Beijerinckiaceae bacterium | reverse complement strand
ATCCTGCTCGATGATCGGGCCCTCGTCGAGATCAGGGGTAGCATAATGGGCGGTCGCTCCCATCAGCTTCACGCCACGCGCATGGGCCTGATGATAGGGTTTTGCGCCCTTGAAGCCGGGCAGGAATGAATGATGAATGTTGATGCAGCGGCCATGCAGACGGGCGCTCATGCTGTCTGACAAAACCTGCATGTAGCGGGCGAGAACCACCACCTCCGTCTCGGTCGACCTTATCAGTTGCCAGAGTTCGGTTTCCTGCTCGAGCTTGGTTTCCCGCGTCACCGGCAAATGATGAAACGGGATGTCGCCGAAATCGATATGGCTGAAGTTCTCGCGGCCGTGGTTGGAGACGATGGCGGTAACGATCATCGGCATTTCGTCGATGCGCATGCGGTAGAGAAGATCGACGAGGCAATGGTCGAACTTCGAGACCAGCATCATCACGCGACGCTTTTCCCTCTGGTCGCGCATGGCCCAGGCCATGGTCCATCTGGCAGATACAGCCTCGAATCCGGCTTTAAGGGACCCAAGGTTCTCTTCGCCCGAAACGACCGCGAAAACAACGCGCATGAAGAAGCGCTTGGATTCCACATCGTCGAACTGCTGCGCGTCAAGGATGTTGCAACCCGTGTCTGCCAGAAACCGGGAAACGTCAGCGACAATGCCAGGACGGTCCAGGCAAGAGAGGGTGAGAATGTAGGGCATTGTTATGGTCGTCCGTTCAGATCTTGGATTACAGGTGCAAAATGGCGGCCACCGTGATGACGGGAGCCGCCTTATTCAGTCTTTTGCAAACGTCTCTTTTGCTAATTTGCGGCCATCACGCGAGCCATCGCGCCATCGATGGCCGCCACGATCTCGTCGATATCGCTGCGCTTGCTGATGTAGGCCGGGCTGAGGCACAGCGTGTTGTTGAGCCCCTCGAGCGAGCGGTTTGTAGCGCCGATGATCACCGCCGAGTTCGCCATGCAATCCGCCACGATGGCCTGCACCATCTTTTCCGGCAGAACCTCTTTCGTTTCGCGGTTGCTGACCAGCTCGACCCCCTGAAACAGGCCTTTGCCGCGGACATCACCGACAATCGCATGCTTGCCGGACAGGCCATGGAGCTTCTCGCTGAGGTAATCACCCATCGTCTGCACGTTGGCGAGAAGGTCTTCTTCCTCGATGATTGCCATATTGGCAATCGCCGCAGCGGGACCAGCGGTGCAGCCGCCAAAGGTGGAAATGTCACGGAAGTAGCTCATCGGATCATCCGGGTTTGCCTTGAACTCGTTGAACACCGCCTCCGTCGTCACTGTACAGGAGATCGCGGCATACCCCGACGCCACGCCCTTCGCCATCGTCACGATGTCTGGCTGCACTCCGTATTGCTGGTAGCCAAACCATGTGCCGGTGCGCCCCAATCCGCAGACCACCTCGTCAATAATCAGCAAAACATCATACTTTTTGCAGATTTCCTGCACCCGCTCCCAGTAGCCCTTTGGTGGAGGAATGACGCCGCCGCCCGCCGTCACCGGCTCAAGAATGAGCCCGCCGACTGTATCCGCGCCTTCCCGCAGGATCACCTCCTCTATGGCATTGGCGGCTCGCACGCCGTAATCCTCGACGTCACCCCATTGGGAGCGATACTCCAGACAATGCGGCACCTCGACGAAGCCGGGCGTGAAGGGACCATATTGCTCCCGGCGCTGGATCTGACCGGCTGAGGAAAGCGCCGAGATCGTCGTGCCGTGGTAATCGCGCTCCCGATACAGAATCTTGTGCTTCTTGCCGCCGCTCTTCTGATGGGCGATCTGGCGCACGATCTTGTAGGCCTTCTCGTTCGCCTCAGAGCCGGAGTTGGAATAATAGACCCGGCTCATGCCCGGCATTTTCTCGATCAGCTGCTTGGCGAATTGCGCGCCGGGGATCGTGCCCATCGCGCCGGCGAAATAGTTCAGCTTCACCAACTGGTCGCGCACGGCATCAGCGATCCTGACCCGGCCATAGCCCACGTTCACCGTCCAGACGCCGCCGGACGTCGCATCAAGATGCTCGCGGCCCGCTGTGTTCCAGACACGCATGCCCTTACCCTCGATGATAATGAGGGGATCAACGGTCTCGTATTTCTTGTGCTGCGACAGGTGATGCCAGACATGTTCACGGTCGGCCTCAATGATATCACGGTAGTCATTGCGGGGTGCATGCACGTTCATGGGCAATCGCTCCTGATCTGTGATGGACTATACAGGTCATCGGCGTCACGCGCCACCCGAAGAGGCCGAAAACGCGCTCCTGCAGGCAAGATCAAGGCTTGCGCCTTCAGATCAGATGCAGAACAGTGAAACGGCATGCCGACCCATACCCAAATGTCAGATTCCCACTGGTTCAAGGTCACGTCCGGAGGGGCCGTATTCCCCCGGCTGGAAGGCCCCCACAAAGCCGATGTCGTGGTCATCGGCGCGGGGTTCACGGGACTGTCCACAGCACTGCATCTGCTTGAGGCCGGCATCAGCGTCGCTGTTCTTGAGGCCATGGAGCCCGGATACGGCGCATCGGGCCGCAACAACGGTCAGGTGATCCCGACATTGACGCGCGCCGATCCTGACATGCTGGTCAGCAAGCACGGTGCCGCCGGGGACCGTTTTGCCGATCTCGTCGGCCATTCCGCAGACATTCTTTTCGATCTCGTCAGTCGGCATGGCCTAGACGCAGAGGCCGAGCAGAACGGGTGGCTGCAGCCTGCCCACACGCCGGGTCGGCTGAAACTGGCGGAAGCCCGTGTGCGCCAGTGGCAGAAAAGGGGCCAACCCGCCGAAATGCTGACGCGCGATCAGGTCATCGCCATGACGGGCTCGGAGATCTGGCATGGCGGCTGGTGGAACCGCACAGGCGGGCATATAAACCCGCTCGCCCTTGCGCGGGAGCTGGCCCGCAAGGTGACGGAACTGGGCGGTCAGATATTCAGTCATAGTCCGGCGGATAACTATCACCGGACGAATACCGGCTGGATCGTCAAAACGGCAGCTGGAGAGGTGACAGCGCGCGGGCTGGTGCTCGCCACCCACGCTTACACCGGAGAATTCGCCCGCAGCCTCGAACCCGGCATCGCGCATGAGGTCGTCCCTGTTCTGTCATGGCAGATGGCGACAGAACCGCTGGGACACAATGTCCGCAACGTGGTCCTGCCAGGCCGTCAGGCCATGTCCGACACCCATGGCGATCTGTATTTTGCCCGCTACGACGCCAGACACCAGTTGATCTCAGGGGGCGCACTGGTCAACACGATCAATGCCCGCGAGCGCCTCAAGGCGCGGATCGGCGAGCGGCTGCGGCGTGTTTTTCCTCAAGTTGGCAAAGTCAGCTTCACCTCGGTGTGGAACGGCTACATCGCGATGACCGATGACTACACCCCGCGCGTCCACCGGATTGGCCCGGATGCCTACGCCTGGGCGGGATGCAACGGGCGCGGCGTGGCTCTGTCTGTTGCGATGGGAGCGGTTCTCGCCAAAGCGCTGACCGGCACAGGCGAGAAGGACCTCCCCCTCCCCTTCAGCGAGATGAAGCCCTTGCCGTTCCACGCATTGCTGCGCCGGGCTGCTCCGTTGATGCTCCTCGAATACCGGCGGCGAGATGCGCGTGAAATCGCATAGACAGCCGCCCCGATATGTGGACAAATCACCGGCATGAGTTCTTCAACTGACCGTACAGTACCCGCC
>CAXTUM010000392.1:0-3704 GCA_964247205.1 uncultured Beijerinckiaceae bacterium | reverse complement strand
TTTGGCGGAAGGCACGCCGAAGGAAATGGCTGCAGGCCCGCGCGTCAAGGCGGCCTATCTGGGAGAAGCCGCCCATGGCTGATCTCCTGAAAATCGAAGGCCTGAAGGCAGGTTACGGCGATGCCATCGTCTTGCCGGACATCAACCTGACACTCGCCGGGGGACGCTCGCTGGCTCTTCTGGGCCGCAACGGCGTTGGCAAGACGACGCTGGTCAACACGGTCATCGGCGTCACCCGCCGCTTTGCGGGCAAGATCACATTAGCGGGCAAAGACATCACCACCCATTCACCTGAGGAGCGCGCACAAGGCGGAATCGGCTGGGTGCCGCAGGAGCGCAACATCTTCAAATCGCTCACCGTGACGGAAAACCTGACGGCCGTGGCCCGTCCTGGCGCCTGGACGCCGGAACGTGTATTCGCGATGTTCCCGCGTCTCGCCGAGCGCAAGTCCAACCTCGGCAACCAGCTCTCCGGCGGTGAGCAGCAGATGCTGGCAATCGGCCGTGCGCTGGTGCTGAACCCGCGCCTGCTTCTGCTGGACGAACCGACCGAAGGCCTCGCGCCCATCATCGTCGAGGAATTGCTAGCTGCCTTGCGCAAGCTCTTGCGCGAGGACGGCATCGCGTCGATCATCATCGAACAGCACGCCCGCAAGATCCTGGGCCTCACCGATGACGCCGTCATTCTGGAACGCGGCAGTATCGTCCATGCATCGGACAGCCAGACGCTGCTGAGAGAACCTGAACATCTGGAGCGCTATCTGGGTGTGGGAATTGAACACGAGAAACAACAGGAGAAAACGACATGAGCGCCAGAACAAAACCGCCTTTCCGGGCCGATATGGTGGGGAGCCTGCTGCGCAGTGCAGCGGTCAAGGACGCGCGCGAGAAGCATGCTGCCGGCAATCTCTCAAACGAAGCCCTGGCGAAGGTCGAGGATCAGGAGATCAAGGCTCTCGTGAAAAAACAGGAGAGCATCGGCCTGCAGGCCGTGACCGACGGCGAGTTCCGCCGCTCGTTCTGGCATTTCGATTTTCTTGAAAACCTGACCGGAGTTCTCGGCCACGATACAGCTGGCATCGCCTTCAAGGGCGTGACCACCAAAGGCCACGGCGTGCGCGTCACGGGCAAGATCGATTTCCCGGATAATCATCCACATCTCGCGCATTTCAAATATCTGAAATCCGTCACTGGCCATGTGCCCAAGATGACGATCCCCTCACCCTCGATGCTGCATTATCGCGGTGGCCGTAAGGCGGTCGATATCAGCGCCTACTACAACATGGATGACTACTATGCCGATCTCGGCAAGGCGTACGCCAAGGCCGTGAAGGCCTTCTACGACGCGGGCTGCCGCTATCTGCAATTGGATGACACCAGCCTCTCGTATTTCTGCGACCCCGAACAGCGCAAGATGCTGGCCGAACGTGGCGATGACCCCGACAAGCTGATCTTCACTTACCGAGATATCATCAACACAGCGACCGCCGCCAAGCCTGCCGACATGGTGATCACCACCCACACCTGCCGGGGCAATTTCAAATCGACCTTTATCGCGTCGGGTGGCTACGAGCCTGTGGCAGACATGGTTTTCAACCAGATCAACGTCGACGGCTATTTCATGGAGTGGGACGACGACCGCTCCGGTGGCTTCGAGCCGCTGCGCTTTCTGCCCAAGGGCAAGCATGTTGTACTTGGCATTGTCTCGTCGAAATTCGGCGAGATCGAGAGCAAAGATAACCTCAAGCGCCGCATCGAAGCTGCGGCGAAATTCGCACCGCTCGACCAGCTTTGCCTCAGCCCGCAATGCGGCTTTGCTTCCACCGAGGAAGGCAACGTGCTGGCCGAGGACGAGCAATGGGCGAAGCTTTCCCGAATCGTCGAGGTGGCGAAAGAGGTCTGGGGCTGATGGCAGCCGCTGATCCAGGCGCAGGGCGAAAGCCGCTCTATCTGCTGCCGGAGCTGGCATGCGATGCGCATTGCCATGTCTTCGGTCCGGCGGTGCGTTTTCCCTATGCGCAGGATCGTCGTTACACGCCGGAAGACGCTCCAAAGGAGGCGCTGGCGGCGCTGCACTATCGCCTTGGAATAGGACGCGCTGTCATCGTACAGGCGAGTTGCCACGGCACGGACAATGCAGCGATGCTTGACTGCATATCAAGCAATCCGGCATGCTATCGCGGAGTCGCGATTGTCGATGATGGCTTTGCAGGGAAAGACCTTGAAGCGCTTCACGTCGGTGGCGTGCGGGGCGTACGCTTCAACTTCGTGAAGCATCTCGGTGGCGCGCCGAATATCGCAGCGTTTCACCGCGTCATGGCCCGCATCAAGCCTCTGGGCTGGCATGTGGTGCTGCATCTCGATGCGTCTGACATTGCGGAACTCGCACCGATGATTGCCGCGCTGCCTGTCACTGCAGTGATCGATCACATGGGGCGCACTCCTGCCGCGGACGGGATCACGCAAGCACCGTTCCAGACCTTGCTGAAACTGCTTCAGCACCGGCATGTCTGGGTGAAGGTCTCCGGAGCTGAGCGCATCGCCGCGCCACCGTTCCGCACGGCGCTCCCGTTCGCGCAGGCTCTGATCGCGGCGGCTGGCGACCGCGTTCTCTGGGGCACGGATTTTCCGCATCCCAACCTGAAGCATGTGGTGGACGAGGCCGATCTTGTCGACCTCCTGCCGGAATATGGCGATGCAGAAGCGTTACAGGCCTTGCTCGTTGACAATCCCGCACGGCTCTATTGTTTCTGAGAAAGGGAGGATGATCATGATCAGCCGCCGTCATGCGCTTGGACTCCTCGTGGGAAGTCTCGCGGCAAAACCTGCTCTTGCGCAGGCCCGCTACCCCGACCGGCCTATCCGCCTCATCGTCCCCTTTGGCCCCGGCGGTCTCGCGGATGTCACGGCACGCGTCGTGGGCGAGAAGGTCAGCCAGGTGCTTGGGCAGCAGGTGGTGATCGTCAACCAACCCGGTGCCGGTGGCGTCTCCGCCGCAAGAGCGGCACTGGGCTCGCCCGCCGATGGCTACACACTGATGCTCTTCACCAATGGCACCGCCATCAGCGTGCCGCTGGTGAAGGAACTGGGCTATGATCCGCTGACGCAGTTCACGCCGGTGTCGTCGCTGGGCTTCTTCGACTTCCTGCTGCTGACAAGCGCTGAACAGACCTACAAATCCCTCGCCGATCTTCTCGCAGCCGCACGGGCAAAACCAGGAGCCATCAACATCGGCACGATCAACGTGGGATCATCGCAAAACCTCTCCGCTGTGCTCTTCAAGACCATGGCGGGCCTCGATCTCATCATCGTACCTTATCGCACGACGCCGGACGCCATGACCGCCGTGCTGCGCAAGGATGTCGACATCGTCATCGATGGCTATGTCGCGGGCAAATCGCTGCTGCAGGAAGGCAAGCTCCGGGCGCTGGCAACGTCCGGGCCGGTGCGGTTTTCAGGCCTGCCCGATATCCCGACCGTGGCCGAAAGCGGCGTGCCCGGCTTCGACGTCACGTCATGGAACGCCGTCTTCGCACTCACCGGAACACCGCCCGATGTGATAGCCACTCTCAACACCGCGATCCAGTCCGCGCTGACCGATCCAACGGTGCGCCAGCGGCTGCTTGATCTCGGCATCGAACCGCGAGGCGGCACGCCGGATGCCATCGGCCAGCGGTTGAGGCAAGACATCACGCGATGGGGTG
>CAXTUM010000391.1:0-3709 GCA_964247205.1 uncultured Beijerinckiaceae bacterium | reverse complement strand
GACCTACCGCTACCGCGGCCATTCCATGTGCGATCCCGCGAAGTACCGTTCGAAGGACGAGGTGGACAAGATGCGCTCTGATCATGATCCGATCGAGAATGTGCGCGAGCGGCTGCTGTCAAAAAAATGGGCGAGCGAGGAAGACCTCAAGAAAATCGACAGCGACATCCGCGCCATCGTCAACGAGGCCGCCGATTTCGCTACCACCGATCAGGAGCCGGACCCGTCCGAGCTGTGGACGGATATCCTCAAGTAAAACATTCGGTTTCCGGGGTAAAATACGATGGCAGTTGATGTGTTGATGCCTGCGCTCTCTCCCACCATGGAGCAGGGCAAGCTTGCGAAGTGGCTGAAGAACGAGGGCGACAAGATCAAGTCGGGCGATGTGATCGCCGAGATCGAGACCGACAAGGCGACGATGGAGGTGGAATCCATCGAGGACGGCATTCTGGCCAAGATCCTGATTGCCGGCGGCACGGACAATGTGCTGGTCAACACGAGAATTGCGATTATCGCGCAGGATGGCGAGAGCCTTTCTTCATCCTCCCCCGCTCCGGGGGAGGTGGCCGCGCCAGCGGCCGGTGGGGGAAGTGCGCCCCTCCCGTCGGCTTCGCCGCCACCCTCCCCGCAAGGGGAAGGGATGAGCGTGCCCGCTGAGGCCAAATCCTACGATTCCTCTGCCGAATATCCCGCTGGCGTCGAGATGGTCACCATGACCGTGCGCGAGGCTTTGCGCGAAGCCATGGCCGAGGAAATGCGCGCCGATGGTGATGTCTTCATCATGGGCGAGGAAGTCGCGGAATATCAGGGTGCGTACAAGATCACGCAAGGCCTGCTGGCCGAATTCGGCGACCGCCGCGTCATCGATACGCCCATCACCGAGCATGGCTTTGCCGGAATCGGCGTCGGTGCGGCCATGAGCGGGCTGAAGCCCATCGTCGAGTTCATGACCTTTAACTTCGCCATGCAGGCCATCGATCACATCATCAATTCCGCCGCCAAGACGCTTTATATGTCGGGCGGCCAGCTGGGTTGTCCCATCGTCTTCCGCGGTCCCAACGGCGCCGCCACGCGCGTCGGCGCACAGCACAGCCATGATTACGCCGCGTGGTATAGCAATGTGCCCGGCCTCAAGGTGGTGATGCCGTTCACGGCGGCGGATGCAAAGGGCCTGCTGAAAGCCTCCATCCGCGATCCCAACCCGATCATCTTCCTCGAGAACGAGATGCTCTACGGCCAGTCCTTCCAGGTGCCGAAGGGCGATCACGTGCTCCCCATCGGCAAGGCGCGCATCGACCGTGTCGGCAAGGATGTGACGATTGTCTCCTACAGCATCGGCATGACCTACGCCCGCAAGGCGGCTGATATTCTGGCCAGCGAGGGCATCGAAGCGGAGATCATCGACCTGCGCACGATACGCCCCATGGATATCGAGACGGTTGTGGCCTCGGTGATGAAGACCAACCGCTGCGTCGCCGTGGAAGAAGGCTTCCCGCAGAGCGGCGTGACAGCCGAAATCGGCATGAAGATCATGGAAGCCGCATTCGACTACCTCGACGCTCCGGTGATCCGCATCACGGGCAAGGATGTGCCGATGCCTTATGCCGCGAACCTGGAGAAGCTGGCGCTGCCGAATGTGGGGGAAGTAGTGGCGGCGGCGAAGGCCGTGATGTATCGGTGAAAAGCTATGTCAATTTTTGAGATCAAGAACATCAAGCAGATTATGCCCGCTGACGGCTGGTGGGAGTGTTCTGAAAATATTCCACTGGGGGAGGAAACCCCCGAGAAGTATATGTTCAAACGCCTTGTTTGCTGGGCATTGGTTGAGGGAATTTACGAGGGGAATTCTGCGACGTTGCAGCGTGTTATTGGTCTCACCCACGATCCTTTGGATGAGCGCGAAGAGAGTATGCGTTTTGGTTTTATGAATACGGGATACAAAGATTTTCCGAAATACGTACGAGAAGAAGATTTCGAGATTCTTGGCAGGAGACTAAAGGAAGATCGCGATCCAGAAATCTTCGGGTAATTTTCGGATGGACAGCCAGTTTGCAGGACTCCACTCCTCACCATGACCAAACCCGTCCTCACCCCGGCGACCTACGCCGATCTTGAGAAGGTCCCGCCCCATCTGGTGGCGGAGATCATCCATGGCGTGCTACAGACACATCCGCGTCCGGTCGGGCGACATCTGCGCGCTTCAACGCGCATGGGCATGGTTCTGGGCGGCCCGTATGATCTGGGGAACGGCGGTCCGGGCGGCTGGGTTTTCGCGGATGAGCCGCAACTGCGGATGGGGCCGCACATTCTGGTCCCAGACCTCGCGGCGTGGCGCATCGAACTTGCGCCGGATTTGCTCGACGAGGTGAACATCGATATCGCGCCGGACTGGATTTGCGAGGTGCTGTCGCCTTCGACCGCGCATGTTGATCGCGGCGCAAAGATGCAGATTTATGCCGAACATGGTGTCGCCTATTTCTGGCTGCTTGACCCCAGAACGCGCTTTCTCGATGCCTACCAACTCGTTGCAGGCAAATGGATGCGGATCGGCGGCCTCTCTGGCGAGGGCGATATCAACTTCCCGCCATTTGACGCCACATCGTTTCCGATAGACCTTCTCTTTCCAACGAAGCCGGTCAAAACCGGCAAGAACTCCTGAGGACGCGCGCCCATGCCCACCAACATCCTCATGCCAGCCCTCTCTCCCACCATGGAAAAGGGCAACCTTGCGAAATGGCTGAAAAAGGAAGGCGACGTGATCAAGTCCGGTGATGTGCTGGCCGAGATCGAGACGGACAAGGCCACGATGGAGGTGGAATCCATCGATGACGGCATTCTGGCGAAGATCGTCGTGGCGGCGGGGACGGCGGATGTGCTGGTCAACCAGCTGATCGCGGTGATTGCAGCAGATGGCGAAGATGTGGCCAAGGTGGCTGCGGGCGGTGGGGCCGCGCCTGCGCCCTCATCCGTCGCGGCTGCCGCCGCGCCACCTTCTCCCGCAAGTGCGGGAGAAGGGAAGAAGGACACCACACCTTCTCCCGCCCTTGCGGGAGAAGGTGCCCAAAGGGCGGATGCGGGCTCTCGCGTCTTCGCCTCACCTCTCGCCAAGCGGATCGCGCAACAAAACAGCGTCGATCTTGCCAAAATCGCAGGCTCAGGTCCACACGGTCGCATCGTTGAGTCCGATGTAAAAGCCGCGATGGCAGGCGGAACTGCGAAATCACTGCCCTCATCCGTCGCTGCCGCGCCACCTTCTCCCGCCAGTGCGGGAGAAGGAAAGTCTGCACCCGTCGGCATGGCCGTTTCCACCATCAAGAAGTTGTTCGCCGACGGCACCTACGAGGAAATCCCGCACGACAGCATGCGCAAGGTCATCGCGCGCCGCCTGCTCGAATCCAAGACAACGATCCCGCATTTCTATCTCACCATCGACACCAACCTCGATGCCCTGCTGACCCTGCGCGAACAGATCAACAAGGCTGCCCCGGCGAAGGACGGCAAGCCCGCCTACAAGCTTTCGGTCAATGACATGGTGATCAAGGCCATGGCGATGGCGTTGCGCGCCGTGCCGGATGCCAATGTGACCTGGACCGAAGGCGCGATGCTGAAGCACAAGCACGCCGATGTCGGCGTGGCCGTTTCGATCCCCGGCGGCCTTATGACGCCGATCATCAAGGACGCTTGCCACAAGACATTGTCGGCCATCTCC
>CAXTUM010000390.1:0-3716 GCA_964247205.1 uncultured Beijerinckiaceae bacterium | reverse complement strand
GCCGGGCGAGCAGCCCAATGCCGCGCCTGCCCCGCCCGCAGCGATGCCGAACCCCTTCTCTGCCGCGCCTACGACAGGTGGACCGCCGGGCGGTGGACAGGGCGGACAGGGGCAGGGCCGCCAGATGCTGGACCGCATCGCGGTGGAGCTTAAGCTGGATGAGCAGCAGAAAAAAGACCTTGAGAGCATCAGCCGCGAGGTTCGCCAGACCGTGGCGGCAGGCGGGGCCGCGGATACGCCGGAGGCGCGGCGCGAGCGCGGGCGCATGATCGCAACGCAGATCGCCGACCGGCTACAGCCTCTGATGAAGGGCGACCAGATCGCTCTGTTCGAGACATGGCGGGCCGAGCGGGCGGGTGCCCGTGCGGCTGGCGCGAACGGTGTGCCGGGACGGATTTATCTGATCGATGCCGAAGGCAAATCCGTACTAACCACAATCCGGCTCGGCGCCACGGATGGTACGAATACCGAAATCATCAGCGGCCTCACGGAGGGCCAGAAGGCGATCATCGGCGGCGGAGCCAAGGCGAAATCGTCCGGCTTCGGCGGCGGTCCGCGGATTTTCTGAGGCGCATGATGTCTCTTATCGAAGTCCGTGATCTCAAACGCACCTACACCATGGGTGATGAAACGGTCACGGCGCTGGCCGGTGTCTCGCTCGATATCGCCGAGGGCGAATTCGTGGCGGTGATGGGGCCTTCGGGCTCGGGCAAATCAACCTTCATGAACCTGATCGGCTGTCTGGATAAACCCGACAGCGGGGCCTACCGGCTGGCGGGCGAAGAGGTGTCCTCGCTCACAGCCGATGCACTGGCGGGTGTCCGCAGCAAACGGATCGGCTTCGTGTTCCAGCAGTTCAACCTGCTGGAGCGCACCGATGCCGTCGGAAACGTCGCATTGCCGATGATCTATGCCTCGGCTGACCGCAAGGAGCGGCGGCGCAAGGCTGAAACCGCCCTCACCCGCGTCGGTCTCGCCGACCGCATGGGCCACACGCCGCTGCAACTCTCGGGCGGCCAGCAGCAGCGCGTGGCCATCGCCCGCGCGCTGGTGAACAATCCCAAGATCCTGCTGGCGGATGAGCCCACCGGTGCGCTCGACAGCCGGACGTCGCTCGATATCATGGCCCTGTTCCAGCAGCTCAACCGCGAGGGCATGACGGTGCTTGTCGTGACACACGAGCAGGACGTGGCGGATTTCGCCAAACGTGTCGTGCGCTTCCGCGATGGCAAGGTGATATCGGACAAGACGCAGGCCCCTCGGGATGCGGCGGAAGCGCTGGCGGAACTGGCGCGCGAGCAGGAAGAGGTGGCGGCGTGAGACTCTCCGATTCCCTCGGCTCTGCCTTCGAGGCCCTGCGCGCCCACAAGCTGCGCTCCGTCCTCACCATGCTCGGCATCGTCATCGGCGTGGCGGCTGTCATCGCCACGGTGTCCATCGGCGGCGGGGCGCGGGAGGAGGTCGTGGGGCGCATCAAGTCGCTGGGCGCCAACCTGATCATCGTGCTGCCCGGCAACATCACGTCCGGCGGCGTGCGGCTGGGAACCGGGCAATCCGCAACACTCAACGACGACGACGCCAAGGCCATCGAGAAGGAGGTGGCGCAGGTGCAGGTCGCCGCCCCCACGATGCGCGGCGGGGCGCAGGTGGTTTTCGGCGGCACCAACTGGGGCACCAGCATCTTCGGCGTCGAGAACAATTTCTTCGAGGCGCGCGAATGGGAGATCGAGACGGGCCGCCTGTTCAATGGCGAGGAGAGCCAGCGCGGCGGACAGGTGGCGCTGCTTGGTCTAACGGTAAAGAACCAGCTGTTTGGCGACGACGACCCCATCGGCCAGACCATCCGGGTCAAGAACGTGCCGTTCGAGGTGATCGGCGTGATGGCTCGCAAGGGCCAGAGTGCGCAGGGGCAGGATCAGGATGACAGCGTATTCCTGCCGCTGCAAAGCGCCCGCCAGCGCGTCCTGGGTTCGAGCCGCGCCAAGAACCGCAGCATCGGCTCCATGCTGGTGAAAGTGCGCGAGGGCGAGGACATGGCGGAGGCCGAGGCCGAGATCAAATCCCTGCTGCGCCAGCGCCACCGGTTGCGCGAGGGCGACGAGGATGATTTCACCCTGCGCAACCTCAGTGACATTCTCTCGACCGTGGAAGCTTCGGCCCGCATTCTCTCCGTAGGCCTTTCAGCGGTAGCGGCGGTGTCGCTGCTTGTGGGCGGCATCGGCATCATGAACATCATGCTGGTCAGCGTCACCGAGCGTACCCGCGAGATCGGCGTGCGCATGGCGGTGGGAGCAACACCGAAGGACGTGATGGGGCAGTTCCTGATCGAGGCGACGACGCTGGCGCTGATCGGCGGCGTGGCGGGGATCGTGCTGGGCGGAATTCTCTCGCAAATCGTCTCTCGCATGGCGGGATGGCCGCTTTATGTGGACATCTCAGCGATTGTGATGGCGGTGGTGGTGTCAGGGCTGATCGGGATCCTGTCAGGGTTTTATCCGGCGTGGCGGGCGAGCAGGCTGGACCCGGTGGAAGCGCTCAGGAGTGCTTGAGGATAAAAAAGAAGCAAGATATCTCTTTCGTCTCATTTTTCCCATAACATGCATTTAAAATTTCTTTTTTGTCGGTAACTTTGCATTGAATCATAAAAATGCGCTTTTAAGATCATTAAAATGATATACGCACTTAAAAAGAAATTATAATTTCATTTTTTAATTTTATGTGCTATTGAGAGATCCAAAGGTAGATTTTTTGGCGGATAGTGGCCTGAGAGTACGACACAAGAAGATATAGCTTATCATGGATCTGAGAGAAGCACGCGTTTTCTTCAAGGACCGCCATGCTGGCACTCTGGCTGAAACCGCCGGAGGCGGCACACGCTTCATATACCAGCCGAACTGGACGGGCGATATCGCCTGCCCGCTGCCATCCGTGCGCCGCGAGCATGACTGGGCGCGTGGCCTGCATCCGTTCTTCGAGCATCTCGGACCCGAGGGATGGCTGCGCGAAAAGCAGGCGCGCAATGCGCATATCGTCGAAGACGATGATTTCGGATTGCTTCTGCGCTACGGCAGAGATTGCATCGGCGCGGTCAGCATTCTGCCGACGGAAGGCACGTTCATTGAAGCCATAGTCACGGAAGCCGAGGTCAATCCGGGGCGCACGGTTTCCGGTGTGCAGAAGAAGCTGCTGGTGGTCAAAATGGGCAAGGATGCTTTCCAGCCCGCTGCGGCGAATGGTCCGGCTCCCTACATCGCCAAGTTCAACCCGGAATCCGAACCGACGCTGGTGCGCAATGAAAGGCTCAGCCTCGCATGGACAGCAGCAGTGCTGGGCAAGCGGGAGGTCAACACTGCTGAAGTATCGCACATAGCGGCCCTTGATCAGATCGCGCTGATTGTCACGCGCTTTGACCGTGGGCCGGGTGGCGAAAAATACAGGCTGGAAGATTGCGCGCAAATTCTCGGCAAGCCGCGCGGGCGTGACTATGCGGGCAAATATGACGGGGCCTATGAGGACATCGCCGGTGTGATCGACCGGTATTCCGCACGCCCCGCCATCGACAAGGCGCGCTTTCTCAGCCGCCTCGTGGCCTATGCACTGATCGGCAATTGCGATGCGCATCTGAAGAATTTTTCGCTGTTGGAAAGCAGTGACGGTCTGCGGCTTTCGCCCGCCTATGATGTGGTCAATACAGCGCTTTACCCGCGGTATGACCA
>CAXTUM010000389.1:0-3717 GCA_964247205.1 uncultured Beijerinckiaceae bacterium | reverse complement strand
CTTGTGCGGCGTGATATCCGAACTGACCGAAACATGCCCCCCGTCCTTCGTGGCGCGCTCGTTCACCTGAAACCAGCGACCGTCGGCGAGGTTAATCTCGTAGCTGCGGTTGCCGGTGGCTTCACATTCGCTGATCGTCTGCTCGAAGGCGATATGTCCGATGTTGGTATTGCTGTTGATGGTATCGAGCGCAACGCCGGCGCGCATGAGGTCAGGCGGCAGAGCATGCAGGCGCTGGTATTTGGTATTGGCCACGACGAGATTCTGGCGTGCATCAAAGAGAGCGAAGGCTTCCGAAATGGTTTCGATAGCGTCTCTAACCCGCATATCCGCCGTCGCACGCTGTTCGGCTTGTGCCCGCTGCTCCGTCACATCGACAGCGATGCCGACTAGATGCGGCATCTCGCTGTCTCTCGTCAGTTCGCCGCGCGCGCGAATCCACACCCAGTGACCATCCGCATGACGCAGGCGGAACTCCTGATCGATGCTGTGCTGCTGTTTTCCGGCCAGCAGATCAGCCGCCTCGAACGGATGAAAATCCGAGGGATGCAACCATTCGCGGATATCGCCGAAAGAGAGGAATTCGTCCTGCCGTTCGCGGCCCAGCAAGGCATACATGCTGTCGGACCAGAAGATGCGGCCGCGCGGGATATCCCAGTCCCACAGGCCGGAGCGTCCGCTGCTGAGCACGCGGTCTATACGCTGACGGACTTCCGCGCAGATGACGTCAGCCTCGCGGGCGCGGGAGCTCTGCTGGAAGAAGGCGATCCCCAGTGCACTGATCACGATGGTGGCAGCGAAGGCGAGGAGACCCAGAGAAATTGCGCGACTGCGCCACGTCGAGATGGCGCTGCTGACAGGCTGGATCATCGCAAACTGACCAAGCCCCGCTGGAAGGTTGCGGACGGTGGCCAGCGCATCTGTTCCGTCTGCGAGGCTGATCCGCATCACGCCTGCACGGTCTCCCATTACGGAAAGCGGTTGCGCGACACCCAGAACGGATTCGAGCGAGGCACCCGGAGCCGCCGCCGCGGTGCTGGCGACAATTGCCCCTTTCATGTTGACAAGATAGGCGCGCCGCTCGTTATCGAGCGCTTGCGGAGGAAGCGCCGCCCGAAGACTGCTGGTGAGATTTCTGCCCGCAAGGTCGCCCAGCGGGGCAAGCTCGATCGGAAGATCCATGGCGGAAATGGTGCTGATCAGCTCCATATCCATCCGGGCAACGGCAATGGCTTCGGACCGGCCATTGCTGAGCTGGATGATCACGCCCGCCCAGGTTGCGCCCAGAAACACCACGATCAGGAATGGAACAAGACGACGGATGAGCGGCTCGGCGGCGACCTGTTGCAGGTAGGCGGGACCAGCGACAGCCTTCGCAAGCCCTGCAATCGTACCCGTGCGCAAAAAGGCGCTGGACGCGTTAATGCGCGCCATCGTCGGCCTCACTCTCGTTCTTAAAATGATGATCCTGCGTGCCCCTTGACGCCGAATCACCTTTAATTGAATCGCTGACGGCGCTTCTGTCCAGAGCTTATTAAAAGGTTAAATCGAAAATATCGGGGTTTTGAATAGGGTGAGTCTTTCCTGCACCACGCTGACTGCTTTGCCCAAGCCCCTGGTCAGGTCAGCGTGCGCTCGACGATATCGCGAAGGTCACGTGACAGGTTGTTCTGGTTGGAAATCTGGACCAGGACATCCTGGGCTTTCGCACGGCGGTCGACCTCCAGGTTCCGCCAACTGCGGAACGCCGTCATGATGCGTGCTGCAACCTGGGGGTTCTTCGCATCGATCTGCAGGATCATCTCCCCTGCGAACTGATAGCCCAATCCGTCCGGGCGATTGAACTGGGTCGCGTTCGACATGGCGAAGCCGCCGATCAGCGCCCGCGTCCGGTTGGGATTGCTCAGGCTGAAGGCTGGATGGCGCATGAGGATGCGCACACGATCCAGGACATCGGCATCCGCTGTCACAGCCTGCAGCGCGAACCACTTGTCCATCACCAGCGGGTTGTGCTGGAAGTCCTGCTCGAACCGGGCGAGCGCCTTTTCCTTCAACGGGCCGCCAGCATGGGCCAGGATAGCCAGCGCATCGAAACGGTCCGTCATGTTGTCGGCGCTGGAGAACTGCTCGAACGCGCGATCCCTTGCGCCTGGAACATTTCCCACCACCAGCAGATGAAGCGCCGCATTGCGCAATGCCCGCCGTCCCGCATCGGCGGCGCTCGGTGAATAGGCGGTTGTGATGTGAAACTCCGAGTGAAGACGCCCGGCGACATGCGCCACATGCGCGCCGATGGCGCGCCTCAGAGTCATGCGGGCAACATGGACCGCATCAGGATCGACATTCTCGCCGATCTCGCGGGCGATGTCCTGCTCGCTGGGGATGGTGACGGCAAGTGCCGTGAAGGCGGGGTCCATACCGCCATTGACCAGGAGTTTGTTGATGGCTTCCGCAAGCTCTTCATGGATCAGTGCCGGGCGTCCCTCACGGACGGCTTGCGTCGAGCGCTTCAAGGTGCGGATCGCAAGCGTCTGGAGGGATTGCCAGCGGTTGAAGGGATCGCTGTCGCGACGCGCCAATGTCAGCAATTCCGTATCCGTCAGATCCAGTTCGATGTTGACGGGAGCGGAAAGGCCGCGAAACAGCGACGGCACCGCTGATTCCGCCATATTCGGGAAGCGCACCGTAAGTTCCGGCCGGTCCAGCACGATCACCGTCTGATCAACCGCTGGTGTCTCATCCGTGTTGTCCACGAACCCCAACGCCACCGGTATGACCTGCGGCTGCTTGTCCGGCTGGCCCGGCGTTGGCGAGGTTTGCTGGCGCAGCGTCAAAGCCAGTTCTCTGCTCTTGTTATCGTATGCGCGGCTGATTGTTACCCGTGGCGTTCCGGCCTGATCGTACCACTGGCTGAAATGAGCCAGATCCTTGCCGCTGGATTCGGCAAAGCAGGCGATGAACTGCTCGATGGTAGCGGCGTCGCCATCGTGCCGCGTGAAATAGAGGTCCATACCCGCCTTGAACGCGTCGTCACCGATCAGCAGCTTCAGCATGCGGATGACTTCGGCACCCTTTTCATAGACCGTTGCAGTGTAGAAGTTGTTGATCTCGCGATAGGCTGTCGGTCGCACGGGATGGGCGAGGGGCCCCGCGTCCTCGACGAACTGGCGCGAGCGCAGTTCCCGCACATCCATGATGCGCTTCACCGCGCGCGAGCGCATGTCGGACGAGAATTCCTGATCGCGGAACACCGTCAGGCCTTCCTTGAGGCAGAGCTGGAACCAGTCGCGGCAGGTGATGCGGTTGCCGGTCCAGTTGTGGAAATACTCGTGCGCGATGATGGCTTCGATCAGCGCATAATCCGTGTCGGTCGCGGTTTCAGATGAGGCCAGAACATATTTGTCGTTGAAGATGTTGAGGCCCTTGTTCTCCATCGCGCCCATGTTGAAATCTGACACGGCGACGATGTTGAAGACGTCGAGATCGTAGGCGCGGCCAAAGGTCTCCTCGTCCCAGAGCATGGAGCGCTTGAGCGAATCCATGGCGTAGTGCGCCTGGTCTTCCTTGCCCTTCTCGACATAGATGCCGAGCGCCACATCGCGGCCTTCGCTGGTGGTGAAGCGATCATGGATCGCGCCCAGATCACCGCCGACCATGGCGAAGAGATAGCAGGGCTTGGGATGTGGATCGTCCCATATGGCGTAGTGGCGGCCCGTG
>CAXTUM010000388.1:0-3719 GCA_964247205.1 uncultured Beijerinckiaceae bacterium | reverse complement strand
TTTTGATCGTGGCATGAAGGATTACGATCACACGAAGCTTCACCACATCGATGCCATCATTGCAGCGGGCAAGGCCAGGCTGGGCGATGCCGGCGCCTCAGCCGCACTCGATGCCGAAATCGCGGCCGGGAAGGGCAGCGACGTATCGATCATCCTTTACACGTCGGGAACCACCGGGCGCTCGAAGGGCGTGATGCTGTCGGCATCCGGCTGCATCAACGCCGCCATCGATACCGTAACCTTCGACAAGTTGACCGATCAGGATTCCGTGCTGGCCTATCTGCCTTTGGCCTGGGTGGGCGACCATTACCTGAACTATGCGCAGGCGCTTGTCGCAGGCTTCTGCGTGGCGTGTCCGGAGAGCGCTGAAACCGCACAGGCTGACATGAAGGAAATCGGCCCAAGCTTCTATTTCGCCCCTCCCCGCGTCTTCGAGAACCTGCTGACCCGCGTCATGATCCGCATGGAAGATGCGGGCGCGTTGAAGCGGAAGATGTTCCACCATTTCATCGGCGTGGCCAGGAAATGGGGTGAGAAGATTCTCAACGGCGAAAGCGTGCCGCTTGGGGCGAAGCTCTCCTACGGTCTTGGCAATCTGCTGGTTTACGGCCCGCTGAAGAACGCGCTGGGCTTCTCCAACATCCGCGTGGCCTATACGGCGGGCGAAGCCATCGGGCCGGAGCTTTTCTCGTTCTACCGTTCGCTTGGCCTCAACCTGAAGCAGCTCTACGGCCAGACCGAGGCGTTTCTTTATGTGACGGCGCAGCCTGACGGCCAGATCCGATCCGATACGGTGGGTCCCGCGACCCCCAATGTGGAGATCAGGATCGACGAGGCTACCGGCGAGGTTCTCTACAAGAGCCCCGGCCAGTTCGTGGGCTATTACAAGGAACCGGAGAAGACGGCAGAGACGATGACGCAGGACGGCTTCGTCAAGACAGGCGATGCCGGGTTCTTCGATGCAACCGGACACCTGCGGATCATCGACCGGGCCAAGGATGTCGGCAAGCTAAAGGACGGCGCGCTGTTTGCGCCGAAATACATCGAGAACAAGCTTAAATTCTATCCCAACATCAAGGAAGTCGTGGCTTTCGGCCAGGATCAGGATTTTGCCTCGGTGTTCATCAACATCGACCTCGTCGCCGTCGGCAACTGGGCCGAGCGCAACAATGTCTCCTACGGCGGCTATCAGGAACTGGCGGGCCTGCCGCAGGTCTATGACATCATCGCGGCGCATGTGGAGGAAACCAACCGGACGCTAGCCGCCGAGCCGATGATGGCGGGCGGGCAGATCGGGCGATTTCTCATCCTGCACAAGGAACTGGATGCCGATGATGGCGAACTGACCCGCACCCAGAAAGTGCGGCGCAGCTTCATTGCCGAGCGCTATCAGCCGCTGGTGGATGCGCTCTACAGCGGCAAGACAGAGCAGCACATCGCCACAGAAGTGACCTTCGAGGATGGCCGCAAGGGCACGATTGCCGCGACTGTGAAAATCCGCGATGCAAAAACCTATCCTGCCGTCATCGTCGCCAACGCCATGGGCGCCATGGGAAAAGCCGCATGAGCGAGCCGCTTCTCTCCGTCGACAACGTGTCGCTGCGCTTTGGCGGCGTGCGCGCCATTTCTGACGTCTCGTTCAATGTGATGAAGGGTGAAATACGCGCCATCATCGGCCCCAACGGCGCGGGCAAGACCTCGATGCTCAACTGCATCAACGGCTTCTACCATCCGCAGGAAGGCGCGATCACCTTCAAGGGCGTCAAGCGCCCGAGGGTGAAACCGCATGAGGCGGCGGTTGGCGGCATTGCCCGAACCTTCCAGAACGTGGCCCTGTTCAAGGGCATGACGACGCTCGACAACATCATGGTGGGCCGCACGCTGAAGATGCACTCGAATTTCTTCTGGCATCTCTTCCGCAAGGGTCCGGCCATGAACGAGGAAATCGAGCACCGCCGCAAGGTGGAGGAGATCATAGATTTCCTCGAGATCGAGCACATCCGCAAGACGCCGGTTGGCAAGCTTCCCTACGGCCTGCAAAAGCGCGTCGAGCTTGGCCGCGCGCTGGCTATGGAGCCCGACCTGCTGCTGCTGGACGAGCCAATGGCGGGCATGAACCTCGAGGAGAAGGAGGACATGTGCCGCTTCATCCTAGACGTGAACAAGACCTACGGCACCACCATCGCGCTGATCGAACATGACATGGGCGTTGTCATGGACCTCTCCGACCGCGTCGTCGTGCTGGAATACGGCCGCAAGATCGCCGATGGCACGCCGGACGCGGTGAAGGCCGACCAGAACGTCATCGACGCCTATCTCGGCGTGGCGCATTGAGGAGCATGGCCATGTCAACCGCTGAAGCCGCCTCCACCGCCGCCCCGCTGCCCGCATGGGTGATGCCCACGGCCAAAACACTTGGTATCATTGCAGCCATTGCGGCGCTCATCGTTGCGCTGGTGTCTTCAGGCATCGCGCCCAAGGGCAGCTGGGCGAACAAAATCCTCGCCGCCCCCTTTGTCGAGATGTGGGAACTCCCCGACCTGCTGGTCCAGACGCTCTGGGAAGGAACCGTCGCGGGCATTCTCTACGCGCTGATAGCTTTGGGCTTCGTGCTGATCTTCAAGGCCTCCGGCGTGTTCAATTTTGCGCAGGGCATCATGGTGGTCTTCGCCGGCCTGACACTGGTGGGGCTCTACGAATTCTTCGGCCGCCACGGCTTTTCCGGCACCTTGGCTGCCTATGCAGCACTGATCCTCACGCTGGGCGTCATGGCGCTGCTCGCTGTTGGCATAGAGCGCATTGTGCTGCGCCCGCTCGTCAACCAGCCCGACATCATCCTGTTCATGGCGACATTCGGCCTGACCTATTTCCTCATCGGCTTCGGCGAAACCATCTTCGGCGGCAGCCCCAAGCAGATGATAGCTGAACAGCTTTTGCTGCCCAAGGGCGCGATTGACCTGAACATTCTCGGCGGGCGTGTGACACTCCAGAAAATCGACATCGCCGCCGCGGTCATCGCCACCATCATGATCATCGCGCTCGCGATCTTCTTCCAGAAGACACGCATCGGCCGCGCCTTGAGAGCCGTCGCGGACAGCCACAAGGCGGCGCTGTCCGTCGGCATTTCATTGAACCAGATCTGGATCATCGTCTGGTTCGCGGCAGGCGTGGTGGCGCTCGTCACCGGGATCATGTGGGGAGCGCGCTCCGACGTCTCCTTCGCGCTGGAGACCGTGGCGCTGAAGGCCCTGCCGGTTCTGATCCTCGGCGGGTTCACCTCGGTGCCCGGCGCCATCGTCGGCGGCCTGATCATCGGTATCGGCGAGAAGATCGGCGAGTTCTACTGGGGGCCGCTGCTGGGCGGCGCCATCGAAAGCTGGCTCGCCTATGTGATCGCGCTGGGCTTCCTCGTCTTCCGGCCGCAGGGTCTGTTCGGCGACAAGATCATCGAGAGGATATGAGCCCGTGTTCTACCGTGAAGCCGGCCAGTTCAAGACCGACTATGCCTCCGACATGGCGGTGTTCCCGATCCGTCAGGACCGGATCGGCATTGCGCTGATCCTGCTGATCGCGTTTGTCGGCATTCCGCTGACAGCAAGCGACTTCATCCTGAACTCGGTCATGGTGCCGTTTCTGGTATTCTCGCTCGCCGCCATAGGCCTCAATATCCTCACCGGGTACACCGGCCTGATTTCTCTGGGCACCGGGGCCTTCTTGGG
>CAXTUM010000387.1:0-3720 GCA_964247205.1 uncultured Beijerinckiaceae bacterium | reverse complement strand
CGCTTAAAACGCCCGAGGCCGCGGCACTTTTCGCCAGCCATCAAGCCGATGTCGCGGTTGTCGTGGCCTATGGCAAGATCCTGCCCAAAGCCATCCTCGACACGCCTGAACTGGGCTGCCTTAACCTGCATGGCTCGCTGCTGCCGCGCTGGCGGGGGGCGGCCCCCATCCAGCGGGCGGTGATGGCGGGCGACGCTGAAACCGGCGTCATGGTGATGCGCATGGAGGAAGGGCTCGATACCGGCCCGGTCGCCATGGTGGAGAAAATGGCGATTGGCCCTGACACCACGGCGGGCGAGGTGCACGACCGGCTGATGCTGCTGGGGGCCGATCTGATGGCGCGGGCGCTGGCGGCGCTGTCGCGCGGAGCGCTCGGCTTCACGCCGCAGGCCGAGGCCGGTGTTACTTACGCCCACAAGATCGACAAGGCGGAAGCGCGGATCGACTGGTCGAAGCCTGCCGCCGAGATCCACAATCTGGTGCGCGGGCTCACGCCGTTCCCCGGCGCCTTCTTCGAGGCGGATTGGGGGCAGGGCGTGACACGGGTGAAAGTGCTCCGCTCGGCTCTGGCGGATGGGTCGGGCACGCCGGGCAGCGTGATCGGCGATGATCTCACTATTGCCTGCGGATCAGGCGCAATCCGGCTTCTTGAGGTCCAGCGCGCCGGGAAAAGTCCAGTTTCATCAGGGGAATTCCTGCGGGGCGCCGGTCTGAAGGCGGGAACAATCCTGTAGCGTTCAGCTGCCGCGATAGGTCGAATAGCTCCACGGCGTCGCCAGCAATGGCACATGGTAATGCCCTTCCGGCTCCGAAACACCGAAACGCAGGGGCACGACATCGAGAAAAGCGGGCGACGCGGCGGGAACGCCTTTCGCCCGGAAGTAGTCCCCGATCTCGAATTCGATTTCATAGACACCGCAGCGCAAGGGCTCCCCTCCCACCAGCGGCTTGTCGGTGCGGCCATCGCTGTTGGTCACGGTTTCTACGATAAGGCCACGGGCGCTGGCCCCCACTTCGTAGAGCCGGATGCGGATGCCCGGCGCGGGCTTGCCGCTGTGCGTATCCAGCACATGGGTGGAAATCCGCCCTTCGGTTCTGGGCATTCCGGCCCCCTCCACATTCGCCACGAGGCGCAGGCGCGTGATGTGGCCGATTTCGCTGATCGCGGCGGCGAATTCATCGTCGATGGAGAGGCCGCTGCGGCGCGCGAATTCCGACAGGATGGCGTCGCGTGTCTGCCGGCGTACGCAGATGATGAAGGGGAAACCGAATTTCGCGCGGTACGCCGCGTTCAATTGCTCGAAACGGGCAAATTCCGCATCGCTCAGCCGGTTTAGACCCAAGCTGCCCTGCTCCGCCACCGAATCCGATGTCATCGCTCCGGCCCGCGCCACCTTGCCGCCAAGCTCGGGATGCCCGCGCAGGAAGGCGAGTTGCCGATCACGGGGAGCGGCGCGGACAACAGCCATCATGGCATCATGCAGCGCTGTGACCGTCGAGAAGGGGCGCTGGCCTGTCGCACCTTCCGCCACCCACGCCGCATGCTCGAAGATTTCGCCGAGGGCTTCGACAAACGCCGAAGCTGAAAGGCCGTTCACGTCGTCAAGGGAGAGTTTCATGCTTGTTCCAGCAGGGTCAGGTGATTACCAGAAGGGTTAGGGGATTGGCTGATCTCCCGCAAGATGCACACCACGCGGGTTGAACATCGTGGAGCGCAACACCAAATCCCGGCATCGACAGACCTGCACACAAGGAAGCCCGCGATGCCTGATGCCGCCGCCATTCTTGCCGCTTTTCCGATCACGAAGCGCTGGCCCGCCCAGCATCCCGACCGTTTGCAGCTTTATTCGACCTCCACCCCCAATGGCGTGAAGGTCTCGATCCTGCTGGAGGAACTGGGCCTTCCCTATGAGGCGCATGCCGTGAATATCGGCCAGAACGAGACCTGGAATCCGGAATTCCTGTCGCTCAATCCCAATGGCAAGATCCCGGCGATCATCGATCCCGATGGTCCGGGTGGAAAGCCGCTGGGGCTCTTTGAATCGGGCGCGATCCTGATTTATCTGGCCGAAAAGACCGGCAGATTCCTGCCCGTTGATCCCGCCTTGCGCATCGAGACCATCCAGTGGGTGATGTTCCAGATGGCTGCTGTTGGCCCGATGTTCGGCCAGCTCGGCTTCTTCTTCAAATTCGCAGGCAAGGACTACGAGGACAAGCGTCCGTTCGAGCGTTACCTCGCGGAAACGAAGCGCCTGCTCGGTGTGCTGGAAGCGCGGCTGGATGGAAGATCATGGATGATGGGTGAGGATTACACCATCGCCGATATCGCACTCGTCGGCTGGGTGCGCAATCTCATCGGCTTTTACGGCGCGCGGGGCATCGTTGAGTTTGACAGCCTCAAGCACGTCCCGGCCTGGCTGGAGCGCTGTCTTGCGCGGCCAGCGGTGCAGCGCGGGCTGGATATTCCCAAGCGGGGCTAATGCTCCAGACCATTCCGCATATGGGTCGGACCCATCGCGGAATGGTCTAACATGCCGATCTGGGTCCTTGATACCCCCCCGCTCACCGCGCCACCCCGGCGGGAGCCACTGCCGCCCCCTCTATCCCGTGCCGCCTGAGTCCCTCGGCCACAAAGCCCGACGCCTTCATCTCCTCGACGAACCGCGTGAGATACGCCAGTCCAGCCGCATCGCGGCCCGCCGCCAGTCCCATGGCCTGGTTGATCGTCATGAAACTGCCGGGCAGCATCCGCATGCCGGGATAGCGTTTCATGTCCGCCTCCAGCTGCTGGCGCACATTGGCGGCGACATCGAGGTTCTGCTCGATGAATTGCGGCACCACGGCCTGCGAGGTGGGCGTGTGAACCAGCGCGGCCTGCCTGATCTCGCGCTTCAGGAACAGGTCATAGGCGCTGTTGAGGCCGACCGCGATGCGCACGCCCGGCCGGTCCACCTCCGCATGACTGCGGATGGTCGAGCCCTCGCGCACGGCGTAGGCCCCCTCGATGTTCACGTAGGGCGTGGAGAAAACCACGCCGTCGCTGCGGGCGGGATCGATGGCGAAGAAGCCGATGTCAGCCTCTCCCTTGCGCATGGTCTCCACCGCCGCGCCCGCCGATGTCACCACCACGGGCTCCACCGCAAGGCCGAGCCTGCGGCCAAGCTCTGTCGCCAGATCGACCGATACGCCAGTGGCCGGCCCTTGCGGATCGGCGCGCTTCGCCAGCACCGGATTACCCAGGTTGATTACAGCCCGCAGCGTGCCCTGCGGCGCGAAGGCTTCGGCCAGTTTCTGCTCGTCTCGCGTGGCGCTGACGGGATCAAGCGCATATTTCCGGATCATCGGGTGGGTGTCCTTGGAGGCCATGAAATCGATCATCAGCTTGGACAGCGCGAGGTCCGGCGTGCTGGCCGTGACGCCTGCAGAAAAGAGCGTGACCTTCTGCACCCCTTCTGGCAGCGGGCCCACGAATTGCGTGGTTTTGGCGAAGGGCAGCAATTCGCTGATCTGCTGGAAGCCTATGTCCGCCTCGCCCCTCGTCAGCACCGCGCCGACGCGCTCGCTCATCACCCGCTTCGCCTTCGGCAGCACCTGATCCGCGATGCCCAGCTGCTGAAAGGCGACGGTGGAGAGATAGGTGCCGCTCACGCTGGCTGAATAGGCAATGGATTTCGCCTCCAGCATCACCTTTTTGAAGGCGTCAACCGTGCTGATATCGGG
>CAXTUM010000386.1:0-3725 GCA_964247205.1 uncultured Beijerinckiaceae bacterium | reverse complement strand
CTCCGGCCTGAAGAAAGAGCGGCTGGCTTGTTCATGGCTTTCTCCATCACCACAGGTCAGAAGGGTTTCGGTCCTTGCAGGGCTTTTGTCACAGGTTTTTCAAACCAGCGCCATATGATCATGGCCGCGATGCACGACAGTGTCACGCCCAGAAACAGGAACAGCAAAGGCGAGATTGCCGTGAGCATTCCTCCCGCGAAGATGGCAAGTCCCCGCAGCACGAAGGGATGCAGCAGATAGAGCGCATAGGAGGCATCCCCCAGCCGGGTCAGCATCCGTGTTGCGGGATTGCCTTGTCCATCACCTTCGAATGCGAGTGCGGTGATTACCAGCAGCGCCGAGGGAAGGCCGTAAAGCAGGGCGCGATCCGGAAAGAGCTTCGGAGAGAACATGCCCAGTGCAAACCAGGCCAGTACCGCGATGCCCAGAATCACCGCAGTGCCACGCGAGGGCCGTACACCTGACAGCGCCATGTGCCCTATGATCATGCCAAAGCCGAACTCAAGAATGATCGGGCGTGTCCAGAAATAGGGTGCCGTCATGCTGGCGGGTATGAACTGACCAAGGGCGACCAGAATCATCAGCAGAGCAACAACGGCGGGCACTGCCCGTTCCCTTGGCAATGGCAGGGCAAGTGCGAACAACAGATAGAAAAACATCTCGTAGTTCAGGGTCCAGCCCAGCCCGTAAACCGGCTGCAGAAACCCGTCTGGCCGCAGATAGGGCAGGAACAGAACTGTCGCAATGAACTCTTCAGATGATGGCGGCGCTCTGCCAATCTGCGAAAAGTCGCTGAACGACAGGGCAATGACGGCCAATGTCGTCAGCCAATAGATTGGCGTGATCCTGGCCAGTCTCCGCCGCAAGAACGGGATGATGGAATCTGCGGAGCCGAACATGCTCCGTGAGGCAAAGACCATCACAAAACCGGAGATCACGAAGAAGAGATCCACACCGGCTTCCAGCGGCAGCACGAATTGCCAGGCGAAGGAGCCGCCGGACTTCTGCGCCGCCTGATGCGCTTCATGTGTGCCGTGGTGCAGCACAATGGCGAGGGCCGCGACAGCGCGCAGAATCTGGATCGACGCCAGTTGGGAAACGGGTGACCGCATGAGCATTGAACGTTCTGTTAGGACGTTGAGGCCGATTTGTCAGCCCAGTTCCTCATATAGCCTGACCGCGTCGTTCGCCGGGTTCCGCCTTTCGGCCACATCCTGGACTTTCAGCACCCTGACCCGGGATGGCAGCGCAATCGTCAGCACATCCCCGACGCGCACTGCTTTCGAGGCGCTCTCCGCCCTCTGCCCGTTGATCCTGACATGGCCTGAGCCCGCCAGGTCCTGCGCAATGGTGCGGGTCTTCACCACGCGTGCGAACCATAACCATTTGTCGAGCCGGATTTTGCCGGGCGGTTCAGTCATGCAACGCCGCCATCATTCCGGCCGCCATGGATAGGTCCAGGTCTCGGTCAGGGCCTTGTTGCCGACGCGCAGGAAGGCCCGGATATCGGCCGACTGGCCGACAGGGACGTCCACATCGATTCCCGCCCGGAAACCGCCGGTCTGGGGATTGGGCACCAGGAACGTCCGGACGATCCGCCCCGCCGAGATCGACGGCACCACCTGCACCTGATCGGGGGCCTTGGTGAAGAACGCCAATTGCCCGTCGGTGAAATCGATGATGAAGCGCGTCATCGTCGGCGTCACGGGCTCCGCCGAACCCAGTGCCTTGGGCTTGGTGCGGTATGTGTTGCGCGCAATGCCTCCCGGCGTGATCTCGCCCTCGTCCATGGTTGCGGTGATCTTGTAGCGCCATGTCCGGTTCTGGCCGGGTTCCAGCGCCTGCAGCGGCGCCCATTGCGCCACGATGTTGTCATTGGTCTCGTCCGAGGTGGGAATCTCGAAAAGCTCGATCTTGCCTTCTCCCCAGCCTTCCAGCGGCTCAACCCAGTAGCTCGGGCGGAGTTCGTAGTTCAGGTCCAGGTCCTGATAATGCTCGAAGCTGCGGTCGCGCTGCATCAGGCCGAATCCGCGGATATTGGTGTCGAGGAAAGCGGCTGCCTCGATACGGTTTGGATTGCGCAGGGGACGCCAGATCCATTCACCTGCACCGGTGTGGATCAGCAGGCCGTCTGAATCATGCAGCTCAGGCCGGAAATCATCGGCGTAACGCCGGTCATTCTCACCCGTGAAGAACATCGAGGTCAGCGGCGCCAGGCCCAGCCGCTCGATCCGCTTGCGGGCAAAAACCATGGCGGTCACTTCAATCACTGTCTCCTTCGAGGCATAGACATCGAAGCGGTAGGCCCCGGTCGCACTTTCGCTGTCGAGCAGCGCATAGATCACCGCCTTGTCGCCGCCAGCCTCGGGCTGCTCCAGCCAGAACTCGCGAAACACCGGAAACTCCTCCGTCTCCTTCGCGCCGACGCCGATGGTGAGGCCGCGCGCGGACAACCCGTATTTCTGCCCCTCGCCGAGAAAGCGAAAATAGGACGCGCCGAGAAACGAGATCAGCTCGTCATGCACTTTCGGTTCGTTCAAGGGATAATGCAGCCGGAACCCGGCAAATCCCGTGTTGACCGGCAAAGGCCGCTCGAATTTGGTGCGGCCGTAGTCGAAAAGGTTGGCGGCATAGGGAATGGGCGCAGGAACGCTCTCCCGGATCAGGTTGATGGTGACAGGCTTTGTATGGATGAAACCGGGGTGGAAGGTCTGGAGCCGGAAATTGCTGCCTGGGCCCTGCAAAAGAGCACGCTCCGGGCGAAAGCGGATGTCGCGCCAGGCATCGAAATCCAGCTTTGCCAGCGCATCGGGGAGTGGGTGGGGCGCTTCATGCGGCTGAGCCGCCATGTCGCGCGCCCGTTTGATCACATCATCAAAGCTGAAGCGCGGTTGTGGTGCCGCTGGAGGCGCTGCCGGAGCCTGTACAGGCGGGGCTTGCTGGGTGCGATTCTGGGCTTTCACCGCATCATGCGCCAGCAGCAAAACCGCGCTTGCTGCACCAGCCAGCAACTGACGTCTGTCCATGAGCCATCGACCCTCAAAAATCGCCGTTGTCTTTCCGCTGAATTCAGGCGGCGTCAAGGCAAAAAGTCAGGGAATTTCAGCGGCTTGATAAACAGACGTTCAGAAAGGTTGCACATTGCATAAAATTAATGCCGGAAATTCACCATGGAGGGTCATTTCCGCTTGCAATGGGGGGGAACTGTAGTATTTCTCCGCTTGCCCAATTTCGCACGTGCCTGTGGTTGCGTGCCGGTCGGTGGATCTCCGGACAAGAGGCCGGAAAAACGCCAACAGTGCTTGACATGTTTTGATGGAAACTTCCATCGCTGAACATGTCGCGGACCGGCAGCCGGAGGCGAAAACCGGCGGCCCTGCCCGAAGCAGGTGACGCAGCTCAAAGCAACGACGGAGCGGGCTTTTTTAGACTCGTGTCGGCCCTTCCAAAGGCCGGCGAACTAAAGAGGCTTGTCCATCTTGCCGGCCGTGCGGAGGGAAATATCCCCCCAATCGAAAGCGGTTATCTCTTTTGAAGCGAAAGCTTTGCGGGAGACATTCGCTTACGGCGTCATTCGCGCTGATGAAAATCAGCACCGGTTGCGATCTGAATGCTGCGCGTCTCCACAATGCGCATCAAACGGCGAAGCATCCACTGGGTTCACTCTGAAGCGGGCCAAGGATGATGTCCTGGCAGCCGTCTTGGGGGATAAAACAATGACCGAC
>CAXTUM010000385.1:0-3732 GCA_964247205.1 uncultured Beijerinckiaceae bacterium | reverse complement strand
TCTCGGCCCGCGCCCCGTGGTAGGCGAGGCTGAGCGCCTCATCCACTGTGGCGTTGAGGTCAACCATGCGCAATTCGCCGCCGCTCTCGCGCGAATGGGCCAGCATGTTCTTGACGATGGAATCGGCGCGCCGCCCATGCTGCACGACCTTGGCGAGGTTGCCCTTGAGCATGGCCGAAACCTCGTCCACCTCGGCTTTGATCTTGGGATCGAGTGTGTCGCCGGCCGAGGCAATCGCATCCTCGATCTCCTGCACCAGCTCGACCGAGAGATCGGCGAAATTGTTGACGAAATTGAGCGGGTTCTTGATCTCGTGGGCGATGCCCGCCGTGAGCTGGCCGAGCGAAGCGAGCTTTTCAGACTGGATCAGCCGGGTCTGCGCCGCCGTCAGATCCGCAAGCGAGGCTTCCAGCTCACGGGTCTTGGCCTGCACCTCCTCGAACAGCCGCGAATTCTCGATGGCGATCACGGCCTGATCGGCGAAAGATTCGGTCAGTTCGATCTGCCGTGCTGTGAAGGGGCCTTTGACCGTACGCGCCAGGGCGAGCACGCCGATGACGACGCCTTCGCGCATCAGCGGCACACCTATGATGGAGCGCCAGCCACCAAGGCTGAACGACTGTTGCAGCGTGAACTCCGGGTCCGCCTCGATATCGGGCACGTGGACGGTGCGCTTTTCGATCACCGTTCGCCCGGAGATGCTCGTCCGGTCGATGGCGAGTGGGGTCCTTTCATGAAAATCGACAAACTGAGCATTTCCGCCATAATGCGCACCAGGCCGCAGGACGTCGCCGTCCAGCTTGAACAGAATGCAGATTTGCGCATCGCAAAGCTTGCCGGCCGATTCAAGCAGTGCCTCGAGCACCGCCGGAAGGTTGAAAGCCGAGCGGCTGATGACCTTCAGCACCTCGGCCGTGGCAGTCTGCTGCTCCAGCGCCTCGCCGAGATCGCGCGTGCGCTCCTGCACCTCCTCGAAAAGCCGCACATTGTTGATGGCGATGATCGACTGGTCGGCGAAAGTTTGCAACAGCGCGAGCTGCTTGTCGGTGAACGGATGCACCTCCTTGCGCCGCACCACCATGGCTCCGATGGCTTCGCCCTCGCGCATCAGCGGCACGCTGGCGATGGTCCTGTGCCCCATCCTGACCGACAATTCGCGTCCATCCGGGAATTCTTCGCCTTCTGGCCCCTGTAAATCATGCAGATGCACCGTCGCCCGGTCGATGACGGCGCGTCCAGCGGTCCAGTTGCGGTTGATCGGCCATTTGTCGATACCGACGGGGATCGGCCCGTGATGCGCGCTGAAGACCAGATAATCGCCCTGCTTCAGCAGCACCGCACCATCATCGGCGTCGCACACGTCGCAAGCGCTTTCAGCCACCGCCTGCAGCACCGGCTTGATGTCGGTCGGTGAGGCCGCGATCACTTGCAGGATCTTGCCGGTGCCGGTCTGGTGCACCAGCGCCTCGTTCAAATCCGCTGTCCGCGCCTCAACCTTGCGCTCCAGCGTCTCCTGCGATTCCTGAATTTGCCCGGCCATCGTGTTGAAGCGCTCGGCCAGCGCGCCGATCTCGTCGCCGGAGCGGATCGGGATACGCTGTGTCAGGTCGCCTTCGCCCAGCCGTTGCGCGCCCGCCTGCAGCTCCCGGATCGGCACCACCATGCGCCGCGCCAGCAGGGTGCCCGCCCCGCCCGCCAGCACGACGCCCAGCGCGAGGAGGGCCAGCGTCTGGTACAGCGCCTTCCAGACCGGCCCCAGCGCCTCCGCCGACGGCAGTTCGACAAAGACGCTCCAGCCGACCTTCGGCACCCGGGCGAAAGCCGACAATACGCTGCGCCCGTCCGGCCCGGTGGTCGTGTCCACGCGGGATGCGACCTCGCCACCTTCGAGCGCCGCCTTGACCTGCGGCAGCGCCGTCAGGTTGGTGTTGCGCAATACGAGGCTCATGTCAGGGTGGGCGATGAGGCGGCCCGTCGGATCGGTGATGAAGGCGTAGCCGGTTTCGCCCACGCGGATGCCGGTGACCACGTCCCACGCCAGCTTGAGATTGACCTCGGCGATGGTCACGCCCGCGTTGCGCCCGGCATGCGCCATGGCGATGGTCATGTAGGGCTCGGAGCCCCGCCGGAAGGTCACCGGGCCGTAGTAGATCTTGTCACGCACAGCGGCGACGAAGCGCGGATCGGCCGAGAGATCGGCGCTGGAGGTGACGGTGTCGGGCTCCAGCCGCGACAATTTCAGCTGCTCGCGCCCGGTGCCGTCGACATGGACAAGCTCGGTGATAGCGGCGGCCTGCCGCATCAGCCGGATGAAGTCGTAGCGCCGTTGTTCCACGCTGATGCGGGCCCATTCCGCCCGCGTCGTCCAGCCCAGCTGCTGCTCGATTTCGGTGACGAACTGCACCACCTGGGCCGAGGCGGCGTCGGCCTTCTCCTGCTGCACCCGCACCGCCTGCGCGCGGGCATCGCGATAAGTGAAGGCCATGTCGATGGCGCCGTTGATGACCAGCACGGCGGCGACGAGGCCCAGAAACGCGATGGCGAATTTCTGCGCCAGCGAGAGGCGACCGCGCTGTGTCCCGGCAGGGCTGTCCAGAGGTACGGCGCTGACGGTCACTCGATCACCTCGTCAGCCTGCGCGAGCACCAGCGGCGGGATCGTCAGTCCGAGCGCTTTCGCCGTCTTGAGATTGAGGACCATTTCAAAATGCGTCGGCTGTTCGACGGGCAAATCTGCCACCTTGGCACCACGCAGGATCTTGTCGACCATCCCGGCTATTTGATCGTATGTGCGAAAATTACTGGGGCCATACGACATCAATCCGCCATCAACGACAGACTCTCTCCATGCAACGGTCGTCGGCAAGCCGTGCTGCGCGGCGAAGGCAGCAATACGCCCGGCATTATTATAGGCAGCGGCTCCACTGGAAATATACAGCGCATCAGCCCGCTCGCTCAGGATATGGGCAAAGGCGGCATCGTATTGAGCGGGGGCATCCACCAGAGCAAAAATGCGGGGCCTGTCAGCCGTCATACGGCTGGCACCAAACAGGTCCCAGTGCTCGCCTGTCCCGAGATAGGCAATCCTACTCGCCTGCGGCACCAGCTCCTTCAAAAGCTGCAGTCTTTTATACTGCAGTTCGGGGCCGGTTACCGTCGATATTCCTGTCAGGTTTCCGCCCGGTTGCGCAAGGCTTGTGACAAGGCCGTTGACGACGGGGTCGGAGTTCAGGCTTGCAACCATCGGAACCGTTTTCACGAGGTCTTTTGCGATCTGGAGAACGGGCAGCGGGTTGGGCGGCAGGATGACATCAACGCCGCGGGCCAGGAGATCAGAGAAAACAGCTGGTGCGCGCTCATAGCGACCTTCAAGCGTGATCCTCTCGATCACAATATTACGCCCCTCGATCCAGCCGCGTTTGTGCAAACCGGCGATGAAAGCCCTCACCGGGACATTTACCGGATTTTCCCCGGACATTTCCGACAGAGGACTGACTGCCAGAATGAACGCCACAACTGGCTTGCGCACCTGGGCCAGAGCAGGAACTGACAGGATAGCCGCGCCACTGGCCAGCTTCAGAAGATCACGGCGTTTGAGCAGGGGGAGGTTCATTCGATCACCTCATCGGCCTGTGCGAGCACGAGAGGCGGGATCGTCAGACCGAGCGCTTTCGCTGTCTTGAGATTGATCGCCAGTTCAAAGTGCGTTGGCTGCTCAATTGGCAGTTCCGTC
>CAXTUM010000384.1:0-3736 GCA_964247205.1 uncultured Beijerinckiaceae bacterium | reverse complement strand
TTCCTCTGTGTCGGTTGTTCGGTTTTCTGGTCCTGGTCTTCACTTCCCGCCATCGTGGATCACCTGACCACAAACTGGCCGAGAACTGCGGCAAAATGGGTGAGGAAGACATTCATCATCACGCCCATGGCAGCGAGCAGGATCAGCGTGCCGATGATGATGGTCGCGGGCATGGCGATGAAGAATATCTGCATCTGCGGCATCAGGCGTGACAGCACGCCAAGCCCGAGGTTGAAAACGATGGCGAAGACCAGAAAAGGGGCCGATATCTGGATGCCGATCTTGAACGAGGCGACGAACGCTTTCATCACGAGCTGCACCGCATCTTCGACGGCAGGCACTTCGCCCGGCATCAGCAGCGTGTAGCTGTCGTGCATGCCCCTGATCGAAAGATGATGCAGGTCGAGCGCGAAGATCATCGCCGTGGCGACCAAAACAAGAAACGTGCCGATTGTCGGGTTCTGGACACCCGCTGTCGGATCAATTGTTGCGGAGAAAGACAGGCCCATCTGCTGTGCGATGACCGTTCCTGCGAGCTGCATGGCTGACAGCGTGATGCGCACCGCCGTGCCAATCATCAGGCCGATCAGGAGCTCGAGGATCAGCAGCTTCACAAAAGGCTCGATGCCGCCGGAGAAGGGCGGAAGAGTCTGGCGGATCAGCGGCAGCAACAGCAGCGAGAGCAGCATGGCGAAAGACAGCCGCATGCGGGCAGGCACAGTACGGTCGCCAATACCGGGCATCAGCATCACCAGTGTGCCGATACGGGCCATCACCAGCATGAAAGCTGCGGCAAACTCCGGCAGGATGGAGAGGTTCACGGCTTAGGCCGTGAACTCATAAAGGGAGGGGCATTTGATGGGTTTGAGAGCCAAAAATGACCGTAAGCGGCTCGCCGCCTTGACGTCCGTCAAGGCAAGAGGCGGTTGCGAGGCAGTTTTGGCTCTCAAACCCACCGGAGCCGCGGCGAATTTTGGCCAGCTTTCTCCGGCCTCTTCTTGCAAACCGGACGGTTTGCTTCGAAAAGGCCGAAAAAACCTGATCTCCAAATTCACTCGCGTCAAATGCCCCTCCCTTTATGAGTTAACGGCCTAACCGCCGCTGATGATCTTGGCCGCCACACGCGTCATGTAGCTCTGCATCGCATCGCTCATGAAGGGCATCAGAAATAGCAGGCCCAGAAATGTCGACACGATCTTGGGAACATAGACCAGCGTCTGCTCCTGGATCTGCGTGAGCGCCTGGAACAGCGAAATGACCAGGCCAACCGCAAGGCCGATCAGCATGATGGGCATGCCGACCTTGAAGAAAGTGAAGACACCGTCGCGTGCAACGTCGAGAACCTCGGCCCCGTTCATCAGATCGGCATCCGCATGATTTCCTCATAGGCCGCGATGACCTTGTCGCGCACTGCGACGAGTGTTTCGAGCGCCGCCTCGCTTTCCGAGATGGCGGTCACGACGTCCACGAGATCACCTTTTCCGGCAGTCGCCTGAATCATCGAAGCCTCGGCCTTGCGTGCCGAGTCGGTCGTGTTGCCCACGAACTGCTGGAGCACACCGGCGAACCCTCCCTGCGCGGACGCACCGCCGTCGGGACGGCTGACCTGCGTGGGCGCAATACCGCCCATGCCTATTTTCTGCATGGCGGCATACGAGCCTGCGGCGGAGAGGGGACTGGCCATGTGTCAGATACCTTTGTTCACGCCCGCAGGATTTCCAGCGTACGCTGGATCATGCGGCGGGTGGATGTCACCACGTTGAGGTTGGCTTCGTATGAACGCTGGGCCTCCCGAAGGTCCATGCTTTCGATCGTGCTGTTGACGTTCGGGATCTTCACATAGCCATTGCGGTCGGCTGCGGGATGGCCGGGTTCCAGCCGGGTCTGGAACGGTTTCTGGTCGCGGGCGATCTTGCCGAGCCGCACTGTTTCTGCATCCAGTTCGCGGTCGAAGCGCCGCTGGAATGTCGGCACCTTGCGGCGATAGGGATCGGCATTGGGATTTTGCGGCACGCTGTCGGCGTTGGCGATGTTTTCCGAAATGACGCGCATGCGCCCGGATTGCGCCTTGAGGCCGGAAACAGCGACCTGGATTGATTTCATCAGGTCCATGATCAGGCTCTCTTGCCAAGCGCGATGCGCAGGTACGACATGCTCTTGCTGTAGAGCGTGGAGGCCAGCTGGTAATCGCTGTTGTTTTGCGACAGCCGCATCATCTCGTCCTCAAGGTTGACGGCATTGCCGGATTGCGTGCTTTCGAAGACATTAGCGCGTCTGGAGCCAAGTCCGCCGGAACTGGTGCCGGACATATGGCCAGCCTGTGTCTGTGCAGGGGCCGTGCTGCCTGTGAAATCAGCCTTCTGCGCCGCCAGCATCATGTCGAAGGGCTTGAGATCGCGCGGTTTGAAACCGGGGGAGTCAGCGTTTGCCACGTTCTCCGCCAGCAGCTTCTGGCGCGATTGATGATACTGCAACCGGCCTTTGATGGCCGCGAGCAAGGGAAGTTCGCCAAGCATGGATGCCTCGCCTGGTCCGGAAGGGTCATGGTCCGGACACTGGGCAATTCTTGCCGGGTTTATGGTTAAGGCCCCGTTAACGCTCGCCATGCGATAGGATTTTGAACGGGTTAGGGCATATCTCTAGGGAGATGCATTAACCTTTTTTTAACCCTGTGGCTTTCGCCCCCCCGGTTTGTGCTACAACACAAAGCGGAATCGCTGGTCACAAGCGGAAAGGCCGCCGCAGACATGCAAATGCTTGAATCTCTTTTCGGTGCGCAAGGTGCGCGTTTTGCCCAGTTTGCTCTGGCGGCGCTTGCACTACTCCTTGTGATTCTGATCCTCTGGTGGCTCCTTCGCAAGGCTATGGGCGGCAGGCTCAACATGAGCGACAAGCCGGATCGCCGGGGGAGGCCGCCGCGTCTGGGGATCACCGAAAGTTTCACCGTGGACCGTGAAGGGCGCCGCCTCGTGATGGTGCGCCGCGACAATGTCGAGCATCTCGTCATGATTGGCGGCCCCAATGATGTGCTGATAGAAAGCAATGTCATCCGCGGCGAGCGGCCAATGGTGGGAAGGCCAGAGGTCAGGCTCTCCGAATCCGATCTTGTGGCTGAAATGCCTGCCCCAGTTCCGGTGCCTGCCCCAGCTCCGGTTCCTGTCAAGCAGGCTCCTCCGCCGAGACCTGTGGAAGTCATCTCACCGGTTCCAGTTCCTGCCCCTGTTGTCGCATCTCCGGTACCACCGGCACCGCCCAAGCCTGCACCGCTTCCATCGCCGGCGACGCCCCCGGTCATCGATATGCCAAAGCCTGTTATGGCAGGGCCATCACCGCTTGTTGCCGCGCCTGTGACCCAACCGGTTGATCTTCCTGCGCCCGTGCGGTCCGCTGGTCTTTCGCTCGCCGAGCGCATCAAGGCGGGCCTGCCTTTGGGTGCCGCGTCTCCCAAACCTTCAGAGCCCCTGCGGACGCCGGAGCCCCCCAAAGCCCCTGAGACCGTCAAGGCAGAAGCACCAAGGCCCGCCCCCGTGCCTGAAATACCCAAACCACCTGCCATGTCCGAGATAAAGGCGCGTACCGAAGAGACCATCAAGGCGCCGCTGGAGACTGCAAAGGCTGAAATCGTCGAAGCTATCAAGGTAAAAGCGGAGCCGGTCGTGAGTGTCTCTCCGCCGCCACCGGCTCCGCCGATGCTTTCCCCTGCGGCGCCCCCACCGATGCCAGCCCCTCCAATTTC
>CAXTUM010000383.1:0-3742 GCA_964247205.1 uncultured Beijerinckiaceae bacterium | reverse complement strand
GGGTTGAGAAATGCGCCTGATCTGCAAAGCCGCATGCAAGAGCAATCTGCGCCAGAGGCAGCCGTGTTTGAAACATAAGCCGCTTGGCGTGGTCGATCCGTTTTTGCAGGACATAGGCGGACGGGGTTTGTCCAAAGCTGACTTTGAATGACCGGCAAAATTGGGCCCCGCTTCGTTTGGCCAGCACCGCCAAGGTCGATACGTTCAGCGGTTGATCGATATGAGCGGCAACATGCGCTGCAATCCGGCGAAACTGCCATGGGGCCAGGCCTCCCGCTACGAACTGAGGCATCACATCATCTGAGGCTGGGCGAAGAGCGGGAGAAATCAAGGCGGAGGCCAGATTGATGAAGACTTCAGCCCTCGCGTCGTCGAGATCGTGCCCTATTGTTCCGATCAACTGCGTGAGCTGTGCAGCGAGAAAACCGCTTTCGATACCGAGAGCTTTGCCGCTGGAATGCGCTGCGGTCTGCATGGACGTTGACATGATCAGGCTCCTGGTTGCCCCTGGAGCCAGTTTCGGCGGGGATGTCGCATCAAGCCAATTAAGTGTTGTTAAGAGTTATAAATCCGAAAAATGTCTATTAAATCAATTATTTAATGACTTGATAGAATATGCTTGTTGCAACCGCAGCGACACTCGACCTGCGGCCACATGCGAAAATAGCTCACTTTGCAATCGGCTCCTGGCCTGCCATTTCGATGGTCCTGTCATGGCCAAGAAGCAGTGTCGCCACGCCCGCGATCAGGTAGGAGCAGGCGAGAACGGTAAGGGCAATTGTCGTCGCCCCCGTCGCATCCGTGGCCCATCCGAGCGTGATGGCCGCATCCTTGATCCATCCAACGGCATATGGCCCGGCGAAACCACCAAGATTACCAATTGAGTTGATCATCGCGATCCCGCCAGCGGCAGCAGTCCCTGTCAGGAACGCAGTCGGCAATGTCCAGAAAGTCGGCAGGGCCGAGAAGGTGGCCATTGCGCATACCGTCAGCGCAAATCCGGCAAGCAGAGGGTCGGAAACGTGAGCTGCGATCATGAGCGCAAACCCGCCAATGAATGTCGGTCCAACGAAATGCCAAACCCTTTCCTGCCTGGCATCTGAGCGCCTGGTCCAGACAATCATCGCTATGGTTGCAAAGGTGAAGGGGATGGCCACCAGAAATCCGGTCAGCGTGTTGATGCTCATGCCAGTCTTGGCACCCAGCTCCAGCGAGAGCGCCGAGGATTTTACGATCTGCGGCAACCAGAACCCCAATCCATAATTGCCGCAGACGAAAAAGAAATAGACAAGGCTCAAGCCCAACACGCGCCCGTTCGAGAGCGCCTCGCCAAGTCCATAACTTTTTATCCGCTCACGGCTGGCGCGTTCCTGCTCCAGACGGCTTTGCACGGCATGGCGCTCCGCAGGCGACAACCACGCGGCATCTGCTGGCCGGTCAGTCAAATAGCCGAGGACCCAAAATCCCACCAAGATAGATGGCAGGCCTTCGATGATGAACAGCCACTGCCACCCTTTCAAGCCGGCAATGCCGCCGAACGTGTCGAGGATCCATCCGGACAATGGGCCTCCGAGCACCAGAGACAACGGCACTGCCGTCATGAAGGCGCCGATCCACCGGGCTCGCTCGGCCGCTGTGAACCAATGGGTCAGATAGAGGATGACGCCCGGAAAGAACCCAGCCTCGGCAACACCAAGCAGGAAGCGCATCACGTAGAACGTGCGGACCTGATCCATATAGCCGCCGCTGATGGCCTGGAGAGCGGATGAGATCGACGGAATGAATGCGAAAGCTGACGAGATCACGCCCCAAGAAATCATGATCCGCGCGATCCAAACGCGCGCCCCCGTCTTTTCCAGAATCAAGTTGGACGGCACTTCGAACAGGACGTAGCCGAGAAAAAATATGCCGACACCGAAACCGAACATCGCCGCGGTCAGGCCAAGGTCCTGGTTCATCGTCAAAGCGGCGAAGCCTACATTCACGCGATCTAGATAGGCCACGAAATAGCACAGCACCAAAAACGGAATGAGCCGTCGTGCAATCTTCCGGGACGTCGCTTGTGTGTCTTCGGCCATCATCCCTCCTTTGGAGGCAGGCTAACTGGGCACAGAGGATGTATGACCAAGATCCTTCAGCATCGAACGTGCAGCCAATAGGTCTGAGGTCTGGAAGCCCTCCGTGAAACGGATATAAACTGGATAAAGCAGATCCGCCGCAGCCGCTGAACGACCCTTGTTATGCAAGAGACGTGCAAGACTTGTAGCGGAGCGCAGCTCCCATGCGGGAACGTGTTGATCGCGCGCCAATTCGAGGGATTGAAGGAAATCACGCTCGGCCTGCACGGCAGATCCAGAGTCGCCGTGGCATAGCGCAATCTCGCCACGAACACGAAGGAGCTCGGCAAAACACCACTGTTCATCGTCCTGTTCGGCGCGCGCAATGGCCTTCACGATGTTCTGCCTGCCCAAAGAAACGTAGCCATGTTTCGCCTGCGTCAGAGCCAGTTCGCCGATGACCCAGGAATAAGGCAAGGTGAAACGCCCCATATGGGATTGGTCAAGCGCCGCCATGACGGTCTCAAGTCCTGCGCCCGTGTCCCCCTGCGCGATGGCCAGCAAACCTTCGAAGCATCGGCTTAGGGGCTGCCAGATTGCAATTGCTTCCGGACGCGTATGTTCGGCGAAGAGCGCAATCAGGTTCCGTGCCAGCCCAAGATCGCCCGTCAAAAGGGCAATCGGACACGCTGACTTGGCCAGCGCATTGCCCAGTGACAAAGGATGATCAATCTGGATGGCGTCTTGAATGTTGCGCCTTGTGGATTCGAGCGCCTGATCCGGAAAGCCTTGCAGCCAAAGCACCCAGGCCAAGGTTATGCGCGCCGTAACAGGTTGGTCGAACTGAAACCGATACACATGGGTCTTGCGCGATGAGCCTGGGTAGTTGGCGAGCATACGCTCAATGAGCCTTCGGGCGCCGATTTGATCACCCAGGAAATGCAGCGTGTATCCGGCCAACCGATCAGCCACGAGTGCAAGGTCGGGATCATCCATGCTTTTGGCAAGGGCTTGGAATTTGCGTGCGGTTTCAAGTCCTTTTCGAAATTGTCCTTTCTGAAGCAACTCAACCCAGATGCCCCATAGAGCACGAACCTGAAAATCGGCATCACCCAGCCGCTCTGCGAGATCAAGCACCTTCCACCATGCGCCGGGCAATTCCGGTGTTGTGGAGTCGGCATGTCCGCTGATAGCGCCAAGGCCCGCAAACAGGCGCAGGTTCGCCTGATCCGATCGTAGCTCGTCCGGCACGGCGAGGGCGCGTTCCAATCGGCCCCTGCATTCACGTAAAAGAAGTAGCCGCGTCCACAGCAGTACCGAAACGATGGTGAGTTCGACGCCTATGCGTTGGTCGCCCGTCTCCGAGAAAGCCCAGTCCAATGCCGCGCGGATATTTGAGATTTGCGCGCCGTAAATCGCCAGCCACTCTTTTGCAGGCTGAGCCTCGGCTGTTGCTGCCGCGATCGTGAACAAGCCGACAAAGTAGCGCGCGTGACGCCGTAATATTTCGGCCGTTTTGCCGCTCTGCGACAGTTTCTCCAACGCATAGTAGCGTGTCGTATCGAGCAGCCGATACTTGATTGCAGCGCCATCGACATCGGCGGTAACGAGGGACTTCGAGACAAGGCTGGCCATTATCTCGCCAAAGTCGCTGGCGCTGATTTCCGTGTCGGACGCGACTGCAT
>CAXTUM010000382.1:0-3750 GCA_964247205.1 uncultured Beijerinckiaceae bacterium | reverse complement strand
CAATCGGAAGGGCAGCGCCCGCTGTTCACGATGAATGCCGGAATGTATCACTCCGAGCTCGATCCGGTTGGGCTTTACGTCCAGAACGGCCGTGAATCCGTGCGGGCCTCCACCACGAATGGTCCGGGCAATTTTCATCTCAAGCCCAACGGTGTGTTCTTTGTCGCCAACGGCAAGGCGGGTGTGCTGGAAACGGGGCAGTTTCTGCGTCGCAGACTGACACCGGAGATCGCCACGCAATCCGGCCCGATGCTGGTGATCAACGGCAAATTGCATCCCCGGTTTCCGTCGGAAGGCGTGTCGCGCAAGGTCCGCAACGGTGTTGGCGTCAAGGACGGTGACACCGCCTTCTTCGTCATCTCTGAAGGAGCCGTCACCTTCACGGATTTTGCCAGGCTGTTCCGCGACAAGCTGGGCACGCCCAACGCCCTGTTTCTCGACGGCTCGGTCAGCAGCCTGTCCGCTCCCGGCGTTGACCGCACGGGGTTTCGTTCGCTGGGCCCCATGATCGGCGCATTCGAGAAAAAGCAAAGCGCCTCCAATCCGCAGCCAACCCGTTGATATCCGAGGCGTTCGGGCGCTAGATGTGCCCAGAACGATGGAAAACGGGGCGACAATGGCAAGGACTGCAAAAATCAAACAGGCTGCAAATAAACCAGCGCCCAGGCACGACATCAGCGTCAAGGACCTGCTTGCACCGTTCCGTGTCAATGATGGCAAGGGGTTCAGGCTCAAGGATCACCCGACCGAGGATGACCGCAAGGATTTCGACTTCAGCAAGGAGATGTCGAAAGCGCTGATGGCGGACGGCATCGGCGATCTGCAGAAATTGCAGGACCTGCTTTATGCCGACAATCGCTGGGCCGTGCTGCTGATCTTCCAGGCGATGGATGCGGCCGGCAAGGATTCAACGATCGAGCACGTGATGTCGGGCGTCAATCCGCAGGGGTGTCATGTCAGCGCCTTCAAGAAGCCGTCTGAAGAGGAGCTCGATCACGATTTTCTCTGGCGCACGGCGAAATCTCTGCCGGAGCGCGGGCGGATCGGCATCTTCAACCGCTCCTATTACGAGGAGGTGCTCGTGGTGCGCGTGCATCCCGAGATTCTGAAAAAGCAGCACATTCCCGAGCAGTTCGTCGATGACGATATCTGGGACAAGCGCTTGAAGGCGATCCGCCAGAACGAACAGTTTCTATCCCGTCAGGGCGTCAAGATCATCAAGTTCTTCCTGAATGTCGGCAAGGACGAGCAGAAGCGCCGTTTGATCGAGCGCATCGATGATCCGACAAAGAACTGGAAATTCCAGACTCAGGACCTCGTGGAACGGGCGCGCTGGGACGATTACATGAAGGGCTACGAGGAGGCGATCCGCGCCACTGCGACCAAGCATGCGCCATGGTATGTTATTCCCGCCGACGACAAGAAATTCATGCGCGTCGCCGTTATGGCGGCCATCAGGCGCGAATTGAAGAAGCTGGACCTGAAGTATCCGGAGCTTGCGCCGGAGGAGAAGGCCAGGCTCGCCGAAGCCAGAAAGCTGCTGCTGGCGGAGAAGTAGGCGTCAGCACGTCATTTCCTGCAATCCGTCTCCTTCAGCAATTCCAGCCGCTTCAACTCGCCTTTAAGCGCGAAATCGCCGAAATCGAGCTTCAGTGCGCCGGAAACGCCATTCTCGAACAGATCGAAGCTGAGCACATAAACCGGCGTGCGCTCGCCATTGCCGGGCTCGAAATAACTGATCGAAACCGGCCAGCGCGGCATCGACTTCAAACCGGCCTTGTCAGCTGCTTCTTCCACGGGACGGCCCTCTGGCGCGACGGCATTGCCGATCAGCGCCGTCGTGTCATAGATTTTCTCGCCGCCGTCCGAGCCGTCATAAAGGCGGACTTCCATGATGCGCTCGCCCTTCTTCGCCGCCTGGATCAACCGGACCATGTGATCGGTCGGGAAGACAGCGACACCGTCCACATCCATCTTGGTCTGCTTGGGCTGGCGGATATCCACCGAAAGCCCGCCGTCGCTTGCACGTTCGGCCTGGCCGCTGGTGATATCGGCGGGGCCGCCATCGCTGCGCTTTTCACCATTGAACCGCAGCAGTTTGCCGTCACCGCCTTCGAACGTGGTGAGTCGCATGTCGGAACTCCGCGATTTGCCCTCGCCATCCGAAATTTCCGTGACCTGCCGGAAATTGGTCGCATATCCTTCGCAGGCGTTCCCGGTGAATTCGAGGCCGATACGGCCCGAAACCGTGGTGACGCCCTTCCCTCGCGAAGAATGCAATGTCAGTTCATAGGCCGCGCGGTGAGGCACCAGCGGCAGGCCGTCCGCCAGCGCCGCCAATGGATTGATGGCCAGGAACGTCACGACGGAAATCTGTGTCAGGCGATAAAACATGGTGTCCTTCAGGGCGTGTTGCTCACGAACAGCGATGACTTGATGCGCGAATATGGTTGAAGATAGGCGGTCAACCGTCTTGCGGCAATCACACGCACAATGCTTGCGGTGAAATCAGCCTCTGGTAACAACAGAGTGAACAGGAAAGCGATACGATGAACCAGGTTGAACAGCGTCTTGCCGCGATGGGGATCACACTTCCCGTTCCGGCAGCCCCTCTCGCGAATTATGTGCCTTTCGTCCTCACGGGCAATCTGCTGGTGACTTCCGGGCAGCTTTGCTTCGGCATCGATGGGAAACTCGCCCCGCGGCATACCGGCAAGCTGGGCGGAGGCGTCTCTGCCGAAAACGGCAAGGAAGCGGCACGTTTTTGCGCCATCAACATTCTGGCTCTGGCGAAAGCCGCTTTGGGCGATCTTGACCGCATCACGCGCTGCATCAAGCTCACGGGGTTCATCAATGCAATGCCGGATTACTCCGCTATTCCAGGCGTTATGAACGGCGCATCAGATCTCATGGTGGAGGCTTTGGGCGACAAGGGCCGCCACGCCCGCTCCACCGTTGGCATGGCCGTGCTGCCGCTGGATGCTGCCGTTGAGGTCGAAGCCATGTTCGAGTTTGCCTGATCATGGCGCATGCACTTCAGCAGCTGATGAACAGTCCGATCGCGCATCGCGGGCTTCACAACCGTTCGAACGGCGTGATCGAGAATTCGCATGCTGCGTTTTCCGCCGCTGTCGCTGGCGGTTACGGCATCGAATGTGACGTCCAGCTCACGCGTGACGGAGAAGCTGTGGTTTTCCACGATTACGATCTTGACCGGCTGACCGGCGCGAGCGGGAGAATCGATGCCCGCACGGCTGCTGATTTGCAAGCGGTCACGCTGACGGGCTCACGCGCGAAGGATGGTGTTTTCACGCTCTCCTCGATGCTTGATCTCGTTGCGGGCAAGGTTCCCATCGTCATCGAGATCAAGAGCCGCTTTGACGGCGATTTGCGGCTGACGCGGCGCGTGAGCGAAGTTCTGAAGCAATATGCTGACCATCCGGTGACCGTCGAATCGTTCGATCCCCGCATTGTGGCGGCCCTCAGGATGATGGCGCCGGATATACCGCGCGGGTACGTCGGCATGGCGGCCTATGAATATCCTGACTACGAAACAATTCCGGCGGATGAGAAGCGCGCAATGGCGCATCTCCTGCACTTCAACGAAATGCAGCCGGACTTCATCTCATGGAACGTGAAAGACCTGCCGCATGCAGCGCCGTTCCTGTGCCGGTCTGCTCTCGGTATCCCGGTATCGGCCTGGACAGTCCGGACCGCCGATGATGTCGCGAAAGCATCGTCCTTCGCCGA
>CAXTUM010000381.1:0-3760 GCA_964247205.1 uncultured Beijerinckiaceae bacterium | reverse complement strand
AGAGGCTGGGCTGGGACAAGGATCTGTCGGACAAGGAACGCGAGACGATCCTGCGGATCAATCCCGCCAACCCGGGCACCGTTTCCTGGGCCATCGACCTTTCCGGCGGCATCCAGCGTGTGGCTATCGAACACGGCTGCACACCGTTCGGCAACGGCAAGGCCCGCATGGTGGCGTGGAACCTGCCAGATCCCGTGCCAACGCACCGCGAACCGATCTACTCGTCGCGTCCTGACCTCGTGGCAAAGTATCCGACACGACCGGATGGCAAGCAGTTCCGCATGCCCAATATCGGGGCGACCCTCCAGAAGGCTGCCGTTGACAAGAGTATCGCCAAAAGCTTCCCGATCATCCTCACGTCCGGCCGTCTGGTCGAATACGAGGGCGGTGGTGAAGAGACACGCTCAAACCCGTGGCTGGCCGAGTTGCAGCAGGACATGTTCGTCGAGATCCATCCGGCGGATGCGCAGAGCCGCGGTATCACGGATGGCCAGATGGTCTGGGTGTCCGGCCCCGAGAACAGCTCCAAGGCCCGCGTCAAGGCGCTGGTGACTGAGCGTGTCGCCAGGGGCGTCGCCTTCATGCCGTTCCACTTTGGCGGCTTCTATCAGGGCGAGGACAACCGTCCGAATTACCCGAAGGGCACGGATCCGATCGTGCTCGGCGAGAGCGTCAACACCGTCACAACCTACGGCTACGACCCGGTGACCGGCATGCATGAAGGCAAGGCGACCCTTGTCCAGATTGCAGCGGCCTGAGGGAGGATCACACAATGGCACGCATGAAATTTCTCTGCGACGCGGACCGCTGCATCGAGTGCAACGCCTGCGTCACCGCCTGCAAGAACGAGCACGAGGTGCCCTGGGGCATCAACCGCCGCCGTGTCGTCACGATCAATGACGGCAAGCCCGGCGAGCGCTCCATCTCCATGGCCTGCATGCATTGCACGGATGCGCCCTGCGCCGCAGTCTGCCCCGTGAATTGCTTCTACACGACAGACGACGGCGTGGTCCTGCACTCCAAGGACCTTTGCATCGGCTGCGGGTATTGCTTCTACGCCTGCCCCTTCGGCGCGCCGCAATATCCCAAGACCGCCAACTTCGGTTCGCGCGGCAAGATGGACAAGTGCACGTATTGCGCGGGCGGTCCCGAGGCTGACAACAGCCGCGAAGAGTATGAGAAATACGGCTCGAACCGGCTGGCCGAAGGCAAGCTGCCGCTGTGCGCCGAGATGTGCTCTACCAAGTCGCTGCTCGCCGGTGACGGCACTATGATCGAGACGATCTACAAGGAACGCGTGATGAAGCGCGGCTATGGATCAGGTGCCTGGGGCTGGAAGACGGCCTACAAGCAGGGCATCAACGTCTGATGATCTCTCCCCTCTCCCGCCACAGGCGGGAGAGGCTTTGACAATAAGAACTCGGGGGATAACCCAATGACCAGACTTCTTGCGGCCATCGCCGTCATCTTCACGCTGTCACTTGCCGCACCGGCGATGGCGCAGCAACCGACGACTGTGAACCCCACGGCGGATTCCGTGAAGGAAGAGCAATTGCTGAACGCTCTGAAGCCCGGCCAGACAGTGCAGGGCCGCATCAGCATTCCGGACGCGAAGGCCTCCAACCTGATTGCGCCGGGCAACCAGAACTGGCGCGCGGTCAACCAGGGGATCATGCACTGGGTCGGCGCGCTGTCGATCATCGGTATGGTTGGCGTACTTCTGCTGTTCTACATGATGAAGGGCCGGATCAAGATTTCCAAGGGGGCGTCAGGCAAGACGCTGACCCGCTTCAACGGCTTCGAGCGCTTCACGCACTGGCTGACGGCGAGCACTTTTCTCGTACTTGCTGCATCGGGCCTCAACGTGACCTTCGGCAAATTCGTGATCCAGCCATGGCTGGGTGACGCGGCGTTCGGTCCGTGGTCGCAATTCGCCAAATTTTGCCACAACTACCTCGCCTTCCCGTTCATGCTGGGCGTGGTGCTGATGCTCCTGATCTGGATCAAGGACAACATCCCCAACGGACGTGATGTGGCATGGTTCAAGGCAGGCGGCGGCCTGATTGGGGATGCACACCCTCCAGCAGCACGCTTCAACGGCGGCCAGAAGGTGATTTTCTGGACGGTCATCCTCGGAGGCGTGGCACTGACGATCTCTGGCCTGATGCTGCTGTTTCCGTTCACATGGACGGGGCTAGAAGGCCTGCAGACCTCCAACGTGGTGCATGGCGTGGTCGGCATGGTCATGATCGCGGCGATGCTGGCGCATATCTACATCGGCTCGGTGGGCATGGAAGGCGCATTCGACGCCATGGGCTCCGGCGAGGTCGACCTGAACTGGGCCAAGGAACACCATTCGATCTGGGTCGAAGATGAGTTGAAAAAGCGCGCGGGCGTGCCCGCAGGCGGCAAACCGATGGCGGCGGAATAAGCCGCTTGCTCCGGAATTAAACTGGAAAGGACCGGGAGCAATTCCGGCCCTTTTTCTGTATATGGACAGGATGCCCAAGAGGCACGATACTTTCACGACGATGCAAGAGGGGCCTGCCATGTCCTCATTTTCACTCCGGGCGTGTCTGCTTGCTGGCCTTCTGGTGATCGCGCCAGCTGTTGCCCTGGCGAAGAGCTACACCATTTCCAATCCCAACCCCGTTGCGGTGATCACCATTCCGGATGACTGGGAAACCGAGGAAACAACACGCGGGCTCGAATCCACGTCGGAAGATGAAGGCGTCTACTTCACCATCGAGATCACGGATTTTGACACGGTCGAGAAGGATATGACGCGGGCGATTGCAGCGCTTGTCGCCGAGGGTGTCGTCCTCGACATGGCCACCCAGAAGCAGACGGAATTCTCGATCAACGGCCTCAAGGCGTTCATGACGTTCTGGAACGCCAAGGACGAGGACGGGATGACCAAGATCAGCGTCACGCTCGTGATGGTTTCGGACAAGAAGGCCCTGCTGATGACGGGCTGGGGCACCGAGGAAGCCCAGAATGAGAATCTGGAAGAACTGACGGCCATCATGAACAGCATCAAGGTGATGCAGTAAGACCGGGATGACACCCGACCGCATACCCGCTATCCCTGCCCCATGCGCATCATCGGCATCACGGGCTGGAGCGGGGCGGGCAAGACCACGCTGATCCTCCGGCTCATCCCCCTCTTCACGGCGAAGGGCCTGAAGGTCTCGACGCTCAAGCATGCGCATCACATGTTCGACGTGGATACGCCGGGCAAGGACAGCTACGAGCACCGTGCTGCAGGGGCGACCGAGGTGCTGATTGCCTCGGAAAACCGCTTCGCCATCATGCATGAACTCCGGGGAGCGCCGGAGCCGCCGCTGGAGGTGCTGCTGTCGAAACTCTCCGCTGTCGATCTTGTGCTGATCGAGGGCTTCAAGCGCGCGCCGCATCCCAAGATCGAGGTGTATCGCGCGGCCAACTCCAAGCTGCCTCTGCACCCGGGAAACGCGTCTGTCGTCGCCATCGCCAGTGACACGGCGTTTCCTGATGCAGCGCGGCCTGTGCTTGACCTGAACGGCGCGCCCGCCATCGCCGCCATGGCGCTGGAACATGCTGTTGCGCCTTCGGCCGTCGACTGGCGGCATGGCTAGGTCGGGAGGAGATTCTTTGGCGCAACTCACCAATGACTGTTTTGCCTTCGGGGACAAGCCGCTTAGCATTGATGACGCGCTGTCCTTCATCCGCGAGCGCGTGCCAGCGGTGGCGGGAACCGAAACGCTGCCGCTGGGCGATT
>CAXTUM010000380.1:0-3785 GCA_964247205.1 uncultured Beijerinckiaceae bacterium | reverse complement strand
GAAGGGAATCCAGACTTGCGATGTCGGGCACAGGCGGAGAGATTGAAAGTCTGGATCCCCTTTCCGAGGGCAAGAGTCCTCGCCGGGGATGACAAAAAGGGCGGCCCGAAAGCCGCCCCTGTCAATCTCTTTATCCACTCACCTCAATGCGCCGCAGCCATACCCCAGTGCGAACCCCAGAGGTAGATCGCAGCAAACAGGAACAACCAGACCACGTCAACGAAGTGCCAGTACCAGGCCGCAAATTCAAAACCGAGATGACGGTCCGTCGAGAAGTGACCCGCGTAAGCGCGGTAGAGGCAGATCGCGAGAAAGATCGTGCCGATCAGCACATGGAAACCGTGAAAGCCTGTCGCCATGAAGAAGGTCGCGCCATAGATGTGTCCGGAGAAGCTGAACGCCGCATGGCCATACTCATAGGCCTGCACCATCGTGAACAGCGCGCCAAGGATCACCGTGAGCCAGAGGCCTTTTTTCAGGCCGTCGCGGTCACCATTCAAAAGCGCATGGTGCGCCCAGGTCACTGTCGTGCCGGAGGTCAGCAGGATCAGCGTGTTCAGCAGCGGAAGATGCCAGGGGTTGAACACCTCGATGCCCTTGGGCGGCCAGGTTCCGCCAAGCTTTTCAACGCGGGCATACTGGATCGCTTCGTTCGAATAGATCGAGGCATCGAAATAGGCCCAGAACCACGCCACGAAGAACATGATCTCGGACGCGATGAACATGATCATGCCGTAGCGGTGATGAATCTGCACCACACGGGTGTGATCACCCGAATGCGCTTCCTTCACCACGTCGATCCACCAGCCCGCCATGGTCAGCAGCACGCCCAGGAAACCCATGCCGAGCAGCAATGGGCCGAGCTTCAGGCCCAGCATCGTCATCGCCTTCATGGTCATCACGGCGCCGATGGCCATGACGAAGGCCGAGACCGAGCCGACAAATGGCCACGGTGAAGGGTTGACCAGATGGTAATCGTGGTTCTTGGCGTGTGCGTCGGCCATTGTGCCCTCTGTCGTCTTCTCGAGAGTATTATCGCGCCACAACATTCGATCCGGAAACCGACGCCAGTGGCTTTGGCGGCGTTTTGGACGGAAAGAACGTGTATGACAAGGTGATGGTGGAAATGATGCGGGTATCAGGCGATTTCTCGATCAGCGGATCGATGAAGAACACGACTGCTTCCTCGCGGCTTTCGCCGGGTTTCAACGTCTGGTCCGTGAAGCAAAAGCATTGAATCTTGCTGAAATAGCCGCCTGCGAGATCGGGGGCGACGCCGTAGGTGGCGATCCCGGTTGTCTCGCGGTCGGAGATATTGGTGATCCTGTAATAGACCGTCTTCACCTCACCTGGCACCAGCGCGATGGAGGCGGCCTCGGCATCGAACCGCCAGGGCAGGCCGTTCACATTGGCATCAAAGCGCACGGTGATGGCCTTGCTGCCCAGAACGGGCGGCGCTTCCTTCGCAACCATCGTGGTCCCGCCGAAACCTGTTGTGCGGCAGAACCAGTCATAGAACGGCACGGATGCGAATGAGGCGCCCAGCATGACCAGCGCAAAACCGCCCGCCAGTCCCGCCACCCTCAGATCGGAGCGCCGCTTCTGCATCAGATTCCCCTCGACACGACGCTGCCGCCCATCTTGAAGATGGTGATGAGATAAAACAGCACGATCAGGAGTACGAGACCACAGCCTACGGCGATATTGCGCGAGCGCAGACGGCTTTTCGCGTCCGGCAAGACTGAGGTCGGCGTGAGTGTAACCGGATCAGGCTTGCTTGCAGTGACGGGGATTTTGACGCTCACCACAGCCCTCCGATCCAGCCCGCACGAATGGCGAGCTTGTCCAGCAGAAGCACAAGGAACAGACCGAAGAGATAGAACATGGAATGGCCGAACATGCGCCAGCCCGCGCGCACAGAGGGCTGGCCCTCGGTATGGCGCAGGATGTCCACCGAAAGCTTGATCAGCCATAGTCCGGCAGCAGCGGCTACGGCCAGATAGATCGCACTGTTATAGCCGAGAAGCGCAGGCGCACAGCCGGTCATGGCGGTAGCGATGGTGTAATAAAGGATTTGACGGCGCGTGGCGTCATCGCCCACCACGTTGGGCAGCATCGGCACGCCCGCATTGCCGTAATCCGCCTTCTTCATCAGCGCGAGCGCCCAGAAATGCGGCGGCGTCCAGATGAAGATGATCGCGAACATCACGAAACTCTCGATCGAGAACCCGCCAGTGACAGCAGCCCAGCCGATCATCGGCGGAAAGGCACCCGCTGCGCCGCCGATCACGATGTTCTGCGGCGTGCGGCGCTTCAGCCACATCGTGTAGATCACGACATAGAAAAAGATGGTGAAAGCCAGCAGACCTGCCGCAACCCAGTTCGTCGCCATCCCAAGTGTGAAGACGGAAATGCCGGAGAGGAAGAGGCCGAAGCCCAGAGCCTCGCCCGGCAACACCTTGCCCGCAGGGATCGGTCGCTTCGATGTACGCTGCATGATGGCGTCGATATCAGCATCATACCACATGTTCAGCGCGCCTGATGCCCCGCCGCCGACTGCGATGCACAGGATGGCAATTGTCGCCAACCCGCCATGCAGATGACCGGGAGCCGCGACAAGACCAACCAGCGCCGTGAATACCACCAGTGACATCACACGCGGCTTCAGCAGCGCAATGAAATCACGCACGGATGCGTTGGAAACGCCTTCGGTTGCGATGCCCTGCGTGGCCGTTGTCATCTGGCTCATGGTCTTGATCCCGGCGGCCAATGCCGCCTGTTTGTACAAAGCCCTCACCCTGAACCTGTCGAAGGGTCAAAGGGCAAGGGAGGTATTCGTGCATTGGATACCCACTATCCTTCGACAGGCTCAGGATGAGGGTATCCAGAAGGGCCGGTTCAACACCGGCCCGCCGGATTTCAGTGGCTGCCGTCATCCGTGATGCGCGGCAGGGTCTCGAACTGGTGGAACGGAGGTGGCGATGGCAGCGTCCATTCCAGCGTCGTGGCGCCCTCACCCCATGGATTTTCACCCGCTGGCACCTTGTCCATGAAGGCCTTGGCGACGCCGTAGAAAAACACGAGCAGGCCAGCAGCGAACATGTAGGAGCCGTAGGAGGAAATCGCGTTCCATCCGGCAAAGGCATCGGGATAATCCACATAGCGGCGCGGCATGCCGGCCAGGCCGAGGAAATGCTGCGGGAAGAACAGGACGTTCGCGCCGATGAAGGAAATCCAGAAATGGATCCGGCCAATGACGTCCGGGATCACATAGCCCGACATTTTCGGGAACCAGTAGTAGAAGCCCGCGAAGATCGCGAACACAGCACCCAGAGACAGCACATAGTGGAAATGCGCCACGACATAATACGTGTCATGCAGCACACGGTCGACACCGGCATTGGCCAGCACCACGCCCGTGACGCCGCCGACGGTGAACAGGAAGATGAAGCCGACAGCCCAGAGCATCGGTGCGGTGAAGCGGATCGAACCGCCCCACATCGTCGCAATCCAGGAGAAGATTTTCACGCCGGTCGGCACCGCGATCACCATGGTCGCCGCCATGAAATACTGCTGCGCTGCAAGCGAGATGCCTGATGTGTACATATGGTGCGCCCACACGACGAAGCCGACGACGCCAATCGCGACCATGGCGTAGGCCATGCCGAGATAGCCGAACACAGGCTTCTTCGAAAAGGTCGAGATGATGTGGCTGACAATGCCGAAGGCGGGCAGGATCAGGATATACACTTCAGGGTGGCCGAAGAACCAGAACAGATGCTGGA
>CAXTUM010000379.1:0-3792 GCA_964247205.1 uncultured Beijerinckiaceae bacterium | reverse complement strand
ACGGATACCCCTTGCAGTCAGGGCAAATGTGCAGTGCAATAGATTGATCCGTCGGCAGGTGCCGATGATCGGGGTTGGGAGAACAACAATGATGAAATCACTTTTGGCAGGCGTGGCAGTTTGCGCTGTCATGGCCCTGGGCGCCGTTTCCGATGCCGCCGCGCAGGCCCGCACCAAGGTGACGGCCTATACCGCACTCGAGAATGACCAGCTCGGTCCCTTCAAGACCGCGATAGAGGCGGCTGTTCCTGATGTCGAGATCGTTTGGGTCCGTGACTCGACCGGCGTGATCACCGCGCGCTTCCTCGCCGAGAAGGATAACCCGCGCGCCGATATCGTTCTGGCCCTTGCGGCGACCAGCCTGCTGCTGTTCGAAAAGCAGGGCCTGCTGGAAACCTATGAGCCGGCGGGAGCGCAGGCGCTGAAGCCGCTGTACCGCGATCCCACGGCCCCCTACACCTGGACCGGCAGCGATGCCTTCCTGGCGGTGCTCTGCTTCAATACTGCGGAAGGCGCCAAGGACAAGCTTGCCGCGCCCGCGTCCTGGCTGGATCTGGCCAATCCCGAATACAAGGGCAAGATCGTGATGCCGCATCCCGCGTCCTCCGGAACCGGCTATCTGCAGGTTGCGGCCTGGCTGCAGATCATGGGTGAAGCCAACGGCTGGGCCTATATGGACAAGCTGCATGACAACATCGCGGTCTACACCCATTCGGGCTCTGCCCCGTGTGTGCAGGCGGCGAAAGGCGAGCGCCTGATGGGCATCGGCTTCGACATGCGCGGTGCGCGCGAGAAGACACAAGGCGCCCCCATCGACATCATCATCCCGAAGGAAGGCGCAGGCTGGGACATGGAAGCCACCGCCATCGTCAAGGGCACGAAGAACCTCGCCGCAACCAAGAAAGTCGCGGACTGGATCGCCACCAAAGGCGCCAGCGAGCTTTTCGGCAAGTATTATGCTCTCGTATCCCATCCCGATGTGAAGAGCGCACCGGCCAACTATCCCGTTAATGCCGAAGCCCAGATGGCCAAGAACGACTTCACCTGGATGGCGGACAACCGCGAGCGCATCCTGGCCGAATGGGTCAAGCGCTACGAGAGCAAGGCGGCACCCAAGTGACGCTGGGACAGAGGCTGCTGCAGACAAACCGTTGATCCTGAATCCGGATCGCAGGTCTTCGATGCAGCACGCTCCATCACAAGCCAAGCAAACCGGACAGCCGTTCCTGGCTGTCCGGAATCTGACAAAGACTTTCGCCACTTTCACCGCGCTGAACAATATCAACCTCGATATCGGGCGCGGTGATTTCGTCTGTTTCCTTGGTCCCTCGGGCTGCGGCAAGACCACATTGCTCAGGGCCATCGCGGGGCTTGATCCGCAGACCTCCGGCTCCATCGTGATCGACGGCCGCGATGTTTCGCATGCACCGCCCGCAGCGCGCGATTTCGGCATCGTCTTCCAGTCCTATGCCCTGTTTCCCAACCTGACGATTGCCGACAACATCGGCTACGGCCTGGTTAACCAGCGCCTTCCGAAGGCGCAGATTACAGCGCGTGTGGATGAGTTACTGACTCTCGTCGGCCTCTCGGACCAGAGCCGGAAGTATCCCGTGCAGCTCTCGGGCGGGCAACAGCAGCGCGTGGCCCTTGCGCGTGCGCTGGCCACTTCGCCCGGCTTGCTGTTGCTGGATGAACCACTCTCGGCGCTGGATGCACGCGTCCGGTTGCGGCTCCGCGAAGAGATTCGCTCGATCCACAAGCGCCTCGGCGTCACCACGATCATGGTCACCCATGACCAGGAGGAGGCTCTGTCCATGGCCGAGCGCATCGTGGTGATGAACCACGGTGTGATCGAGCAGATCGGCACGCCGGAAGAGGTCTACGGCAAGCCCGCTACCGCCTTCGTGGCCGATTTCGTGGGCCGCATGAATTTCCTGTCCGGAACGGCGCGGGACGCTGGCCACGTGCAGATCGGACCGCATGTGATCGAGACACGCAGCGGCGAAACAGCCATGCCCGCAGGATCAGCCGTCGAAATCGGCTTCCGCCCGGAAGCGGTCGATATCGTCGCGGCAAAAACCAAAAAGGCTTTGCCAGCGACGATCCGCGATATCGAATTCCTGGGAGCCTTCAGCCGTATCGACATCGCGCTTGACGGCATGGATCACAAACCGCTCCTTGCCGATGTGTCGGCCAGTGTCATGGCCTCGCTGAAGCCTGTTGCGGGCGCGAGGCTTGGTGTTGTCTTGCCGCCGGAAGCTCTGCGCGTGTTCCCGGCACGAACAGGCGCGTGAGCGGCATGTCTGTCAGCGCGGCAAGAGACAACAAAAGCGTATCGTTACCACAGCGGCTGATCACGGAACACCGCGCCGCAGGCCTGCTTCTGGCCGTCGCCGCAATCATCCTGTTCGTCATCATCGCCATGCCTCTGTGGGCACTCCTCTCGAAGGCTGTTCAGAACGCGCAGGGCGAATTCGTCGGCCTCGCCAATTTCATCCGCTACGTCGAGACACCTTCGCTGGTGCGCGCCCTGTTCAACTCGGTGCAGGTGGCCCTGCTCACCACCGTTATCGTTTTGCCGCTGGCCTTTATCTATGCCTATGCACTGACCCGCAGTTGCATGCCATTCGCCGGGCTGTTCATGTCACTCGCGCTGCTGCCAATCTTTGCGCCCTCGCTGCTCTCGGCGATCTCGCTGATCTACCTGTTCGGCAATCAGGGCCTGCTCAAGAGCTGGATGGGCGGGACCTCGATCTATGGACAGGCCGGTATTGTCATTGCGGAGGCGACGTATTGCTTTCCCCATGCCGTCATGATCATCGCGACGGCGCTGCGCATGGCAGACGGACGACTCTACGAGGTGGCCGAAGCGCTGAGGACATCTCCCGTGCGCGTCTTCACCACTGTCACTCTGCCGGGCATCCAGTATGGCCTGATCAGCGCCGGATTCGTGGTTTTTACGCTCGTGATCACAGATTTCGGCATCCCGAAGGTTATCGGTGGCCAGTTCAACGTGCTGGCGACCGATGCCTACAAGCAGATCGTGGGACAGCAGAATTTCGAGATGGGCGCAGTCGTCGGGCTCATCCTGCTGATGCCTGCCGTGCTCGCTTTCTTCGTGGACCGGCAGGTGCAGAAGCGGCAGGTGGCCCTGCTCTCGGCCCGAGCCGTGCCATACCAGCCCAAGCCGCATGCGGCGCGAGACATCGGCCTGCTGGTCTTCTGTCTCGTGATCGGAGCAGCGCTTCTCTCCATGCTGGGCGTGGCAGTCTGGGCCTCTTTCATCAAATACTGGCCCTACAATCTGTCGCTGACCACGGCGAATTATGATTTCGCCAATTTTGATCCGGGCGGATGGGACCCTTATTTCACTTCGCTCAGACTGGCTGCACTTGTCGCAATCATCGGTACCGGACTCATTTTTGCGGTGGCATATCTCGTTGAGAAGACCAAGGGGCATGCTGTGTTGCGCCAGATCGTACCGTTTCTGGCGATGCTGCCGATGGCGGTTCCGGGCCTCGTTCTGGGCCTCGGCTATGTCTTCTTCATCAACTCGCCGTCCAACCCGCTCGGCATTTTCTACGGCACACTTGTGCTGCTCGCGGTTAATACCATCGCGCATTTCTACACGGTCGCGCATATCACGGCGACGACGGCACTGAAGCAGATAGATGCGGAATTCGAGTCTGTCTCGGCGTCTCTGAAGGTGCCGTTCTGGACCACGTTCCGCCGGGTCACCGTACCGATCTGCATGCCCGCCATTCTCGATATCGCGGTCTACATGTTCGTGAA
>CAXTUM010000378.1:0-3798 GCA_964247205.1 uncultured Beijerinckiaceae bacterium | reverse complement strand
TTCCGGTTGAATGAGTCCTTGCGCATGCTGCCGACGAAAACGGCAATCTGGTGATGGGACATGCAGGCCTCCATTTCCCGGTCATTCCAAGCAAAGGATCAGCAGCTCGGAAGCAGCTCATGCTAAACGCCGCTCATTCTCGTGGCGTTTTCCGATCAGCACATTCGCAGGGTCGACAGCGTGAGCGATCGCTTTGACCAGTTGCGTCTCGTCGAAGGGTTTCTGGAGAAAACCCGCTGCGGGATTGAACAGTTTCCGCTCATGGACAGCACCGCTGACGAACAGGTGGGAGACGAATCCTGCCTTCAGGATGGCATTCACGGCATTGATGCCGCTTCCATCATGCAGGTGCACGTCGGATATGATCAGGTCAGGTTGGCATCGGGCTGCCGCCGCGACAGCGCCTGCTTCGGTGCGTTCGCTGGCGCAGACCTCATGCCCCATGTCAGCAAGAACTTCTTCGAAAAGAAGCGCGATCAGCGGTTCGTCTTCGATGATCAGAACGCGAAGCGATTTCATGATATGTCATGGCCCCGGTTGCCGTGCGGCAAGTGTTCGGACAACTGTGCGCGCTTGGCGTCAGCCTTGCTTCGGCACCATATGCGATTCGACGAACCAGAGCTGGAGGTCGATGCCGCGTGACACCTGAGTGAACAGGTCGGCCGTATCGACATCGCCAAAATCCGTCGCAAGAGCACTAGCCTCGCGTACACCTTCGCCAAAAGCGGCAAGCGCGCCGGAGACGGCGAAGATATGTTTCTGCTCGTCGGCAACGCCAAGCGGATAAACGATGAGGGATGTGCGTTTCGCCGCAATCTGGATCGTGCCGTCTGCGGTTCCACCCAAGCCGCCAGCCCGCTCCGCCAGCATGTCCGAGAATTGCTCCACCTCTTCCGAGACCTTGTCGAAGAGCTTGTGTATCGCGATGAAATTTGCTCCCCGGACATTCCAGTGCGCCTGCTTGACCTGCGCATGAAGATCGATCGCTGTGGCGAGATGCTTGTTCAGGAGCTCGACGGATTGGGCGCGGATTTTCTGGTCGAGTGTGTTGCGGGTCGGATGCATCAGGATACCACGGGTTAAACAAAGGCGGGAAAGGGGTCTGATCCGTCAAAATCAGACCCCTGATTGACATCAGCCTGCTGGAGGGGACTCGCAAGCCCGGGCGCTGCAATCAATGCGAGCCCTGTCATCCACTGTTCTCTACTCCGCAGACACTGCGGTCCCAGAGCCGGAATCTACTCAGATACCGTTATCGCTTCGGACAAAGCCAAGGTGGCGTTGCGCGATCCACAAGCATGAAAGCTGATGCAGCAGTGCCTTGCGGGATCGGAATCTACTCAGTTTAGTCAGAAATGGACCGGGCCTTCACGGGGAGAAAGATTCAAACCGTGACTTCCCGGCTGTGGTATGACCCTGTGAGAGGCTACGTCAAGAGTACGCATGCCGAACGACGCGGAAGCCAGACCTCAGAAAAGACGACAGCGGACAGCGATGGCCCGTCGGCGCGTCGCCGCGCGCGGCCCCCCATCCAGCTCCGCTGATTTCCTGATTGTCGCCATCGGCGCATCTGCAGGCGGTCTGGACGCTTGCCGCAAGCTGATTGACGCCATGCCCGAAAACACCGGGATGGCGTTCATCCTCGTCCAGCATCTCGATCCGAACCACGACAGCCTGCTGGTTGATCTGCTGGCGAGTCATACGAAGATGGCAGTGAGCCAGGCGGTCGACGGCGACAGGCTCGCGCCCGATCGCCTCTACGTCATCCCGCCTGGCGCATATTTGTCGGTTGCAAGCGGAATGCTGCATCTTTCCGAACCGGAGGCTCGCCACGGCGCACGACTGCCATTCGACTTCCTGCTGCGCTCGCTTGCAGACGATTGTGCCGCGCGGACGGCGTGCGTCGTCCTGTCGGGCACCGGCGCCGACGGCAGCGAAGGTCTGAAAACTTTGAAAGCAGGTGGCGGCTACATCATTGCGCAGGATCCCGCCGAGGCGGAATACGATGGCATGCCCCGCAGCGCAATTCTCACCGGCGCCGTCGATCTCACGCTGAGGGTTGCCGCCATTCCTGCCGCTTTGGTCAAACATGGCGGCAACGGTTCGAAGCGTGCAACGACGAAGAGCCCGGCTCCGGAAAACGGACCTCAAGACGGTCTGGCCGGGATTATCGATCTGCTGCGCACCCGGACATCTCATGATTTCACGCTCTACAAGCAAGGCACTCTGCGGCGGCGCATCGAGCGGCGCATGATCATGAGTGCAGGTTCCGCCCACGACATGGCAGGGTATCTGGCAGCGCTCAAATCAGACCCGGCCGAACTGGAATTGCTGGCCAAGGACCTGCTGATCAATGTCACGAGCTTTTTCCGCGACCCCAAAGTCTTCGACTATCTTGCAAAGACCACGATCCCCGAGCTGGTGCGCGCCCATGTCGCCGACCAGCCCCTGCGTGTCTGGATCGCGGGCTGCAGCACGGGCGAGGAGACATACTCGCTCGCCATGCTGCTGCGCGAGGAGATCGCGGCGTCCAAGCGCAACGTGAAGCTCCAGATCTTTGCATCTGATGTCGACGCCGACGCCGTCGTCGCGGCGCGCGAAGGGCTCTATCCCGAGACCATTGCGGCGGAGGTGTCGCCGGAGCGTCTCGCGCGTTTCTTCTCGAAGGAGGAGCATGGCTACAAGGTTTCGCCAGAACTGCGCGCCAACGTGGTGTTCACGGTGCAGGACGTCCTGTCGGACCCGCCATTTTCGCGGATCGATTTCATCTCGTGCCGCAATCTGCTGATCTATCTTGGCCCGGAGGCGCAGGCGAAAGTGATTGCGCTGTTTCACTTCGCACTCCGGCAAGGCGGGCTGTTGCTGCTTGGCATCGCTGAAACCGCCGGGAATGTCGAAGGTCGGTTCGAGATCATCTCCAAGGCGGAGCGGCTCTATCGTCATATCGGTCGGGCACGGCCCGGCGAGGTCGGTTTTGGGCTCGGCAAGGGTGAGGGCCGCACGGTGACACGGTCCAGCCCTCTTGTCACCGCTCCCTCGCGGCAATCTGCGCTGGCGGAGTTCGCCCGGCGCATGGCGCTGAAGACCTACGCGCCCGCTCTGGTCCTGATCAACCGGAAGATGGAGTGCCTCTATTTCCTCGGCCCGACGGATCGCTACCTGCACCACACGGAAGGCCATCCGACCAACGACTTGCTCAGCATGGTGCCGCAGGACATGCGCCTCAAGTTGCGGGCAGCAATCCAGCAGGCGAGTCCGCAGCATCCTCATGCCAGCGTGGACGGCGCGCTGGTTGCCACTTCCGGCAGCGGGCGCGCCTGCACCATCGAGGTCCATTCTCTGAACCACGACGGCGAGGAACTGCTGCTTGTCGGATTTCTGGACTCCGACCAAAATAACCACCCGGCGGCCCGCCTTCCGGCTGCGAAGACCAGGCGAAGCGCCGGGCCTTCTCCAGGCGATGATGAGCGCATCATGGACCTCGAACGGGAGCTGGACACCACCCGGACCGAGCTTCATGCGGCGATCCACAACCTCGAAATTTCCAGCGAGGAGCAGAAGGCGATCAACGAGGAAGCGCTCTCGGTCAACGAAGAGTTCCAGTCCACCAACGAGGAGCTTCTGACCTCCAAGGAGGAGTTGCAGTCCCTGAACGAAGAGCTGACCGCCCTGAACAGCCAGTTGCAGGAGACGCTGGACCGCCAGCGCACGACGTCCAACGACCTCCAGAACGTGCTCTACAGCACCGATGTGGCGACGCTGTTTCTGGACACGGATCTCAACATCCGCTTCTTCACG
>CAXTUM010000377.1:0-3815 GCA_964247205.1 uncultured Beijerinckiaceae bacterium | reverse complement strand
AAGGCCGTCTCGACATAGCCCATGCCGACGGGGCCATTGACGCTGGGGCCGAAGCCGCCTGACGTGACCACGACGATCTGGCGGCCACCCACCATGATCTCCGCGCCTTCACGGGCGGGCTGGCGGCCTTCGGGCTGGATGCCGACTCTCACGCGCGATGTGCCCTCGCGCAGTTCCTTCTGGATGCGTGCGGCTCCGGGAAAGCCGCCTTCCTCGCGCCGCCGCTTCTGGATCGACCATGTAAGCGCGCCTTCAACCGGTGATGTCGTGGTGTCGATATCGTGACCGTAGAGGCAGAGCCCGGCTTCAAGGCGCAACGAATCGCGCGCGCCGAGGCCGATGGCCTTCACCCGGTCGTCGGCCAGCAATGCGCCCCAGACGCGGCCGGCATCGTCGGCCTTGACCGAGATTTCGTAGCCGTCCTCGCCGGTGTAGCCCGAGCGTGAAATATAGGCATGCACGCCATCAATCATGCCATCGCGCGCCGCCATGAAGGGCATGGTAGCCGCTTCAGGGATGAAGGCACTGAGAACGGCAGCCGCTTTCGGGCCTTGCAAAGCGAGCAGCGCCTGATCGTCGCGGCGCTTCAGCATCACACCCTTGGGCAGATGCGCCATCATGTGCGCATAATCCTGCTCCTTGCAGCCCGCATTGACCACGAGGATCAGCGCGCCTGCATTGGCGGGATCGGCGTGGCGCGTCACCATCAGGTCGTCGAGGATGCCGCCTTCGGCATTCAGAAGCTGCGAATAGCGCTGCTGGCCGGGGGCAAGGTTGAGGATGTCGGCGGGGATCAGTGTTTCAAGTGCTTTGGCGACCGTTTCGTGCTTGCCGTCACCCGCCACGAGATAGGCCTGTCCCATGTGCGAGACATCGAACAGCCCGGCATTCTCGCGGGTCCAGTTGTGCTCGCCCAGAATACCCAGCGGATATTGCACCGGCATGTCATAGCCCGCGAAACCCACCATCTTGCCACCCGCCGCGACATGCGCGTGGTGCAAGGGCGTTTTGAGGAGAGGCTTGTCAGAAGCCGTTTCGGCCATGGGTCACTACCGGGAACAGAGGACATGACGCCGCACAGGCAAAAAGCCTGCCGACGCCCCCTCTGTCCCTTGACCTGAGAGATTTCGACCAGAGGGGAAACAATCCGCTGGTCTTAGCTCCGTCGGTGAGCGGCCCCTTGCGGGACAGCTGCTTTCCAGAGTGACAGGGATGCTCCGACTTGAAGCATCAACCCTGCGGTCCGTGGGCCTGAGCGTTTCCGGGGCGGTTGCGCCTTCGGCGTTTGGCGGTGGTCTTACATCGCCGAACTCTCCCGCAGGGGACTGTCTATGTGTATTTTCATAGACGAGGCAGGGAATGAGTCAATTCAATGGTTGCTATAAACCATGTATTTCGGAGGAAAGTCCGTGCAATCCTACCGCCGCTTCCTCGTCTGCCGCTGTGCCTGCTGACCAGTCGCATCAAGACCGACGTACACGTCATACTCGTCGCCGGGATTGTTCTCGGTGATCGGCACCGCGATGTTTTCCTCGACATGGGCGAAATCGGCCTGCGTGTCGGAGCCCGGAATCGTGACACTGAGGCGGGTGAAACGCTGGGTGACGATTTCGTTGCGGCGCTTGACGACGACGCGGACGGGAACCGAGTAAGTCCCCGGCTTGCCGGCCTGGCCCAGAAGCACGCGGCCCTCGACACCGACGCGGATCAGCATCTGGTTGCCCTGGAAGACGCATTCGCGCGCAGTGTTGGCGATCGAGGCCTGGTAGGACACGCCCGAAGCCTGCTGCGCCGCCGTGCCGCCGCGATAGCCCGCCGCATTTTCAAGAATGCCCAATTCCGGGCAGGTGTATTCGTCCTGTTTCTGGTTGAAGCCGGGCTGCTGCGCCTGCGGCACCGTGGGGCCGCCATAGAGCAGCAGGTTGCGGGCCGTGGAGCCTGCGCCGGTCTGCTGCTCGGGTGGCGCTGACGTTTGCGAGCCGCCGCCCAGACCGGGAATACCGCCGCCGCAACCCGCCACGCCCAAAGCCAGAGCCGCCGCCAACACAAGAGTCAAACGCATCGTCACACACCGCATCTCGTCAAAACAGGAATGTCTTCTGCCATGGTTTCAGAGGGAAGGCTACTTCCAGAACGGTCACTTGAGTGACAGCATGCCCTTTTCATAGCCCACCAGCGTGAGCGGCAGGCCGCGGCCCTCGTTCGGTTTGTCGAAGATGATGAAAGTGGCGGTCTGGCCGTTCTTCAGTTCCTTGTCGAGCTTCTCGTCGATCTCGACCTCCGCAACACAGCCTGATGGCACGCATTTGACGAAGCCGGTGGAGCCAATGTCCTTGACTGTCGGCTTGCCCTGCGCGTCTTTTTCCGTCGCGCTCTCGATGCGCAGGCCGAGACCGCGCGGCAACAGCACGCCGAGTGGTGCGATGACGCGCAGGACCGGGCGGCGGGAGGCGGGTTTGCCGTCGGTTCCCACGCCCTCCGCCACGCGCAGCACCACGACCACGACATTGATATTGGAATCCTTGTCGTCCGCCACGTTCTGGTAAAGGATGCATTGCTCATCCTTGCCCTGCTGCTGCTCGCAGCGCAGTTCCCAGTCGCTGAAATTGCCACGGACGATGCCCTGAGCCTGCGCTGTGCCTGCCGCAAGCAGAGCCGCAAGAGCCCCTATCCCCGCCGCGATATTCCGTTTCATGAAGCCCGATCGCATGGTTTCGCCACTCATTCATTGATTCAGTCACTGATTCTCTTGAAGTCTTTATACAGCCATCAGGCGCGGATCGAAGCACCCTTCCTGTGATGCAACAGGGTCTACCCATTGAGAAGTCGGCGTTTTTAGGGCCTTGGCTCCGTCTTAGCGCTTTTATGACGCACGAATTTCGGGAGATGCATGGTTGAAAGACTGGCCCGGCTGTGGTGAAAGCGGCAAGAATAAGGATAGATCGGTTTCAGACCGGTTTGTCGGCGGTCCGGGGGCAATTCGCGCAGGGCCGCTCGCACTGGAAAAAAGGACAAGAGATCATGCAGCATGCATGGCGTCGCCTCATGGCGCTTTCGACCGTTTCGATGATGCCTTTCGCGGCATTGGCGCAGCAGGGAAGCGGTCAGCCCGTGCCGTGGCAGACCGGCCTGCAGGATTCGGCATCGATGATCATGGATGACATCACGTCGCTGCATACTTGGCTGTTCTATCTGATCACTGTGATTTCGATCTTCGTTCTGGGCCTGCTGGCGTACTGCGCCTGGAAGTTCAACGAAAAGGCCAACCCGGTTCCTTCAAAAACGACGCACAACACCACGATCGAGGTGGTCTGGACTGTCGTTCCCGTACTGATCCTGATCGCGATCGTGATTCCTTCGTTCCGCCTGCTCAAGCTGCAGGACGACATTCCCAAAACCGACATCACCATCAAGGTCACGGGCAAGCAGTGGTATTGGTCAGTTGAATACGCCAAGGACGCCGGCGGCTTCGGCTTCGACGCCATCATGATGGACGACAAGCAGCGCGCCGACGCGGTGGCCAAGGGTGCCAAGCCCGGCGATATACCGCGCCTGCTGGCGGTCGATAATGAGATCGTGCTGCCGATCAACAAGAATATCCGCGTTCAGATCACCGCTGCCGATGTGCTTCATGCCTTCACCATTCCAGCCTTTGGCATCAAGCGTGACGCCGTACCCGGCCGCCTGAACGAGACATGGTTCAAGGCAACGAGGGAAGGCATCTATTACGGCCAGTGCTCGGAGCTTTGCGGCACCAACCACGCCTTCATGCCAGCCGCCGTCCGCATCGTCTCCGAGGCGAAATACGCCGAGTG
>CAXTUM010000376.1:0-3815 GCA_964247205.1 uncultured Beijerinckiaceae bacterium | reverse complement strand
ACATGCCCATAACGAGATAGTCCGGCCTGGACGTCATGACGCTGCGCACCGCGTCCAGCACATTGGCGGCGATGGTGTCGGCCCCGGCGCGGAAACTGGCGTCGCTTATGGCGCTGGCGTCGGGTGTGAAAATGCGGCTGTAATGGTTGGTGACGCCATAAGGGCGCATGCCGTCGAAGTCCGGCTGGACGATCGTGTTGGTGGATGGTCCCAGCACGCCGAACCTGCGGCGGAAGCCCTGTGCATCTGCCATATCGGCTCCCTCAACCTCGCGGCGGCGTGGCAGCGATCACCTCTTCGCTCGTCATCAGGTCAGCATATTTCTGGCCCATGTCGAAGAGGTTGGCCTCATGCGGCCCCATGGCGCGGTCACCCACGCAATCCGTCAGCACAATGGTCCGCATGTTATGTGAAACGGCATCCACCACTGTGGCGCGCACGCAACCCGATGTAGTGCAACCCGCCACCAGCAGCGTATCGACCCGCTTCCAGGCCAGCCATGAGCCGAACTCCGTGCCGAAGAATGCCGAGGCCTGCCGTTTGCGCACGACAAGCTCGCCCGCAACAGGCTTCACCTCATCGACGATCTGACTCAGCGGACTGGCTTCCGTCAGCTTCAGCAGTCCCGGCGCCTTGCGGGCGAAGGAACCGGCATCTGACCCGTCATCGGCATAGACCACGCGGGTATGCGCCACCGGCCATCCCCGCTCGCGCGCCACCGTTAGCAACGCCCGCGTTCTCTCGATGGCAGGCTTGATATTGCCGCCGCCGAAATGCTCGGGATCTGTAAAGCCAAGGACGAAATCGACCAGCACCAGCGCAGGCCGCTCGCCGATGCCGACCGAATTGGCGAAGTTCTGCTTCTTGTAGATATCGAGTTCGCTCATGCCGCTCTCCTCATGCCGGTTGCAGACGGGGTGCGCCCGCGCCGCGCCAATGGAGTACGAGCACGACAGCGCCAACCAGCGCCATCAGCAGTTCCGCCCACAGTGTCATCAAGCCAAGAAAAGGCATTGGAAGCAACGTGGCAAGGCCCAGCGCCAGCCATATTCCGCGTTGCGCCGTGCCCAGAGGCCGCTGCGCATGGCCGATCAGCGCAGCCGTGACAAGCGGCAGAGCAATAGCCGAGCCGACGGCGGCTAGCGCGATCTCGCTCCATGTGCCCTCCAGCAGGATCGCGGGCTGGTATATGAACAGGAACGGCACGATGAAAGCGACCCAGGACATACGCACGCAAGCGAAGGCCACGCTGACCGGCGAGGCATTGGCGATGGAGGCCGCAGCAAAAGCAGCCAGCGCCACCGGCGGCGTGATCATCGACAGCAGCCCGTAGTAGAACACGAACATATGCGCTCCCATAGGCGACACGCCCAGCTTGATCAGCGTCGGAGCGGCCAGCGTCGCCAGCAGCATGTAGACTGCGGTTGTCGGCATCCCCATGCCAAGAATGAGACAAACCGCTGCGGTGACCAGCAGCAGCAGGAACAGGCTGGTCTGGCCCACGCCCAGCAGCGCCAGCGACAGCGTGAAGCCCAGACCCGTTGTGGTCAGCAACCCGATAATCATGCCGGCTAGCGCGCAGACCAGCAAGACATCAGCCGAGGCAAGGCCGGTGCCCGCGATCTCCCGGCCAAGCTGGCGCCATGTGAATCCCTTGCGTCGCAGCGTGATGAGCCCTGCAACGGCCAGCACGGCGGTCGATGCAACCGCCGCCAGTTCGGGCGCCATATTGAACAGGAAGATGCCGCCCATCAGCACTACAAACGCCAGAACGAGCAGCAGGCTCTCCAGCGCGAGGCTGCCAAGGGGCCGCGCCGCCGTCTCGTTCAGCGGCGGCAGGTTCATCTTGCGTGCCGTGAAATCCAGCTGGCAGGCGATAGCCGCATAGAACAGAAGCGCGGGCAGCAGCGCTGCCGCCATCACAGTGGCGTAAGGAACTTTGAGATATTCGGCCATGATGAATGCGGCAGCACCCATCACCGGCGGCATGATCTGCCCTCCGGTGGATGATACGGCCTCGGCGGCGGCGGCGTCCTCTCTGGTGTAACCGTTGCGCTGCATCATGTTGATGGTCACGGCACCGTTTGCCATGACATTGGCCACGGCGGAGCCAGATACCGTACCGAAGAGCATGGACGAGATGATCGTAATGCGGCCCGAAGCGCCCGGGACATTGCCCGCCAGCTTCGCGCCCAGTGCATCGAACACATCGGATGCGCCAACGGCCACCAAGAGGCGGCCAAACAGGATGAACGGCACAATGACGAAACAGGCCGTGGTCAGCGTCGGTCCTAGCAGCGCCGTCGAATCTCCGCCCAGGAAGCCCAGAAGCTGCAGCGGCTGCATGGATCGTCCAGCAATGGTCGCGGGAAGCACATGCCCCAGCAGCGCATAGATGACCAGCAAGGCGAGAACCACCGTCAGCGTCCAGCCGACGACCCGCCGCATGCCTTCAACAACCAGAATGATGGCCGCTGCACCAAACAGGGCCGATTCAATCGGATGGAAGAATGCGCCTTCGGACAGGACGGGAAAGCGCAGCGCCAGCGCAGCGCCAAACAGCAGAGATAACATGGACAGCCCCGCGCCAATGCGCCCATCCAGCGCTCCAAGCTTGCCAGGTATGCGCAGGAACACGACGGCGAGCCCGCAGCCCAGCACCAGCGCAGCGACCTGCTCATCGAAGATGAACAGCCCCAGCCGTGACGGCAGCGCCAGGACGGCCACAAGCGGCAGCAACGCCACGCCAAACCCCAGTATGCTGGCAGCTGCGGCTTTCAGGTCCGGTGTGGTTTCCTCCGTCACGTCAGTGCCTTACGCCCGCTTCCCTGAAGAAGCGGGTCGCGCCGGGGTGATAGGGCACGCCAATGCCGGACCCCAGCCCCTTGGGATCATACTCTTCCCAGAGCGGACTGGTCGCCTTGAGGTCAGCAGCGCCATCATGCATCGCCTTGGTCATGCGGTAGACCGTATCCTCGTTCATGCCTGCATGGGTGAAGAGTGTGTAGACATAGAAGAACACTCTGTTGCCTGCTTCGATGCCCGGATTAGCGGCCGCAACAGGCATGCTGCGCAAAGCGACGCCGGGCAGCCATTTCGCCAGCACGGGAAGATCCGCGTCCTTGAATGCCAGAAACAGGATTCCTCCGCTGATGCTCTGCTGGAAATCGATGGTGTTCTGCGAGCCGACTGCCGCAATCGAGACATCAATCTGGCCACCCTTGAAGGCATCGAACATGCGCGGGAAATTCGGCATCGGCACGCGGGTGACATCCTCCGGCTTGAGCCCGCCCGTTTCCAGCACAGCGCGCATGATCACATCGCCCAGCGAGTTGTCGGGAAACCACGGCAGGCGCTTGCCCTTGAGGTCGGCGGGAACCTTGATGCCGCCAGCTTTTGCCGCAACCAGCCCGGCGTTGAAGGGAAACAGCGTGCCGACCATGCGCAGGTTGGCTGCGGCCTGCCCCTGCGACATGCCCGTGCCGGTGAAGGCATTGGAGGTCTGCGGCGCATTGGCGATGCCGAATTCCAGCTGACCTGCATTGATCAGCGGCACATATTGCGCGGTATTGGCCACCGGCTGCGGCCGCACCTGCAGGCCTCCGCCGTGCTGCGCCGCCACCTGCGCTATGGCGGTTGCGATCTGTCCTGTCGCGCCACCCTGGGTGGTGCCAAGCGCCACGGTCTGAGCCATCAATGGCACAATGGCCTGTGTCACAAGCGCGACCCCAAGAACTGCCGCTGTCACCAAAACCCGCAATGCAATCACACCTGCCTCCTCCAAACGACGGGTAAAATCCTATGCTGGGGTATGA
>CAXTUM010000375.1:0-3817 GCA_964247205.1 uncultured Beijerinckiaceae bacterium | reverse complement strand
TGCATCGCGATATGAATGCCATGCGCCGCATTGGTGGCGCCGGGACCGCGCGTCACCATGCAGATCCCGGGCCTGCCCGTCAGCTTGCCCACGGCCTCCGCCGCGATGCAGGCACCGGCTTCCTGACGGCAGACCGTAATGCGGACCTTCGCGTCATGCAGCGCATCAAGCACTGCGAGATAGCTCTCACCGGGTACGCAGAAGATATCGGTGACGCCATGGACCAGAAGCTGATCGACAATGAGCTGGCCGCCGGTGCGGGGCTTGTGAGGCATTGTTTTCTCCTTGCCTTCTCCCCCGGGAGAAGGAAGCTGCTAGGAAATCTCCACCACGATGCGGCCCTTGACCTTGCCCTCAAGGATCGCGGCACCCGTAGCGGGCAGATCATCAAAACCGATTGTCGTGGTCATGGCATCAAGTTTTGCCAGATCAAGATCAAGTCCCAGCCGCCGCCAGACTTCCAGCCGCAGATCACGCGGGCAACCCACCGAATCCACGCCCAGCAGCGCCACGTTTCGCAAGATGAACGGCGCCACGCTGGTTGGCAGGTCCATGCCGCCCGCCAGCCCGCAGGCCGCCACAGCGCCGCTGTGCTTCGTCATCGAGAGCACATTGGCCAAGGTTGTGGAACCAACTGTATCCACCGCCGCCGCCCAGCGCTCGCGGGCCAGCGCCTTCACGGGGCCGGACAGCTCCGCGCGGTCGATCACTTCCGCTGCGCCCAGCCCCTTGAGATAATCAGCCTCAGCCATTCGCCCGGTGGACGCGATGACATGCCATCCCAGCTTCGCCAGAATGGCCACCGCGACGGAGCCGACACCGCCAGCCGCACCTGTGACCACCACCGGGCCGCGATCCGGCGTCATGCCGTGCTTTTCCAATGCGATGATGCATTGCATGGCCGTAAAACCCGCTGTGCCGACCGCCATGGCCTGCGCCGGTAACATCGTTGCGGGCAGCGGCACCAGCCATTCCGGCTTCAGCCGCGCCATCCCGGCATAGGCTCCGTGGTGCACCTCGCCCACGCCGCAGCCCGTGAGGACCACCTTGTCCCCTGGTTTAAAATCAGGGCTCGCGGAGGCTGTCACTTCGCCCGAGAGATCGATGCCGGGGATCAGCGGAAACTTGCGCACCACAGGGGCCTTGCCGGTCAACGCCAGGCCGTCCTTGTAGTTCACGGTGGAATGCGACACGCGGATCGTGACATCGCCCTCCATCAGATCCGCTTCGGTCAGAGTCCTGACACTGACCGTGTATTGCCCGTCCGGCTTGTCCACGACATACGCACGAAAACTGGTCATCCCGTTGTCCTCACCCTCACACTGCTCCAGCTTTATGCCGGTTGCGGAACGGTTCGGGAAGGGGCAGCTTTCTCGACGATAGGCAGATTGATGACGGCGGAGGCAAAACCCAGCGCGATGGAACCCCACCAGACCAGATCATAATTGCCGTACCATTCATAGAACACGCCGCCGAGCCAGCCGCCCAGAAAGCCGCCGACCTGATGGCTGAAGAAGGCAAAACCGTAGAGCATCGCCATGTCGCGCGTGCCGAACATGGTCATCACAAGCGACGATGTGGGCGGGACCGTGGACAGCCAGAGAAGCCCCATGGCCGCGCCGAAGGCCAGCACGAGCGCCGTGGAGGGCGGCAGCATCAGCAGCGCGATGATGGCGAAGGATCTGAGCGTATAGATGATCGCCAGCAGATAGCGCCTCGGCATGCGCGTCATGACATAGCCCGCACCAATCGATCCGACGATATTGAACAGCCCGATCAGCGCCAGCACCCATGGGCCAATGCCGGGATTGATGCCTATATCCTTGAGATAGGCCGGCAGGTGGATGGTGATAAAGGCCAGCTGGAAGCCGCAGGTGAAGAAGCCGAGCACCAGCAGGATATAGCTCGTGTGGCCAAAGGCCTGCGCCAGCACCTGCATCAATGTGCGCTTGTCGGCCTCACTGTCGGTCGGGAGGGACTGGCGCGGTTCCGTCGCCAGGAACCAGGCCAGCGGGATCGTCGCCAGCAGCAGGGCTGCAAACACAATCAGCGACCATTTCCAGCCTGTGCCTTCGATGAGGCCAACGGCCAGCGGCGAGAACAGGAACTGGCCGAAGGAACCTGCGGCGGTGCCAAATCCCAGCGCCATGGGACGCTTTTCGGGCGGCAGCAGCTTGCCGAAGGCGGCGAGCACAAGGTTGAACGAGCAACCCGAGAGCCCAAAGCCGATCAGCACGCCTGATGTCAGGGTGAAGATGGCTGGTGACGTCGACAGGGTCATCAGCACGAGGCCGGCGGCGTAAAGGATCAATCCGCCGATCAGCACCTTCAAAGTGCCGAAGCGGTCGGCCACGGCGCCTGCGAAAGGCTGTCCTATGCCCCAGAACAGGTTCTGCACCGCGATGGCGAAGCCGAACGTATCGCGGCCCCAGCCGTTTTCCGAAATGACCGGCAACTGGAAGAAGCCCATGGTGGCGCGGGGCCCAAAGCCGAGCATAGCAATGCCGCAACCCGCTGCGATGATCGCTCCGGCAGAATAGACGGTTCGTGTGACAGCGGCGGACATGGGTATTCTCCGGCGAAAGTGTATGAAGTCACGTTAGGCCAGAATCAGGCTGTGGAACAATCAGTGTGTGGCGCGCGATCCATCAGCAATCGCGATGACAGCTGACAGGAAAACGCCGGGCTCAGGGCCCGGCGTTCTGAAAAGTCGGAAGCTTAGAAAGCTGTTACCAGTGGCGCGGCCGGTGATGGCCGCCCACGGGCTGCCAGCTGGAACTCGCCGGAGCAACCATCTCTGTGCGCTGGCGGGTGGCATATTGCGGCGGGATCACCTCGTGATGAACCTGCGGTGCGCGCACCATGACCTGGCGGGCGCGGGTGCCATGCACCGCCGGAATGGTTTCATGCACGATCTGCGCAGGACGCACGACAACCGTGCGGTGCTGAACCGCATACTGCGCCGGAATCTTGACCCAGCAGCCGATCTCGCGGCCATGGGCATCGCGCGTCACCTGCCACTCCTTGCGGGCCGGAGACACCATGACCTGTTCGGCAACCGTGCTGTGCTGCGCCGGAATCTCGCGGGCCACGGTTCGGGCCGGATGGATCACGACGTTCTCATGCACCGTGCCGTATTCGGCGGGTGTGCGATGCGCGACAGTCTGCGCCGGGCGCACCAGAACGGTCTCGTCGACCGTCCGGTACTGCGGGGGGTGCACGACATGCTGATAGCAGGTCTGGCAACCATGGCCGCCGGCCTGGGCCAGACCGGAGCTGGACAGAAGCGCTGCGGCTCCGAAGATCATTTTCAAAGAATGGGACATCGTACAGAACTCCTGAATGCACTCGGCCACATCTCAAACGCCGCTCATGCTGGAGATGGAATTTATTTCATTTTTGAATTCTTGCAATAATCTAAGTATCTTAAAGTAAATACAGAAATTTCTGCTCCAAATGTGATCACGTATTCTCCAAACGAGACATGTCCGTCGGTGAAAAGGCAAGAATGTCCCGTTTGTGTACAGCTGGCCGGATCCGTCAATCTTGTCTGCTGTGCTTGACTGAAACGCGCCGGATGCCAAACGCTTCAAGACCCCAATGAAGATTCAGCCATTCCACGTATCTTGCACAGGCATGTCAATTCACCGCACTTTGTGCGGAGGATAAATCCGCGGGACATACGTCACCCAACTCCCGGATTCGATCATGTTTTGAGGCTTGGTGGTGCTGCGAGAGAGGATTGAACTCTCGACCTCACCATTACCAATGGTGTGCTCTACCACTGAGCTACCGCAGCATTACGGGCGGTCGGATA
>CAXTUM010000374.1:0-3826 GCA_964247205.1 uncultured Beijerinckiaceae bacterium | reverse complement strand
ATGAGTTCTGCCCCAGTCAATCCATAATCGGTGCAGCAGTCGCCTCGTCGATGCCTGCCGCCGCAAGTCTAGGAAGGATATCAACGAACCGCTGTGTGTCCTCAAGCGTCAGCACGGAAGCGATCTTACCCCAACGTAGCTGTATCAACTGCATGAACTCGTTCTCATAGGGCTCTGTGCCGTTTGCGAACGCATTGGGGGTGGTTCCCTTAATCCTGACATGAGTCATGACCTTTGTATCCCAAGGCGGGCCTTCGACAACGATCACCTGCGGATAGAATTTTGCGTCCGGGAAAAGGCGGTATAGGCGTTCCCACCAAGCCTCCATGGCCTTTCTCGTCGAACGCTCGCCTCCAAGTGGGGTATTGCCAACGAAGCGATAGGTAAAGGTGCTGTGCAGGCCTTCGATCATGGTGCGCCAGTTGCCGCGATTGGCCTCATCAAAGACGGCTCTGATCCTGCGCCTGACAATCAGCCGATACATGTGGCTCTCCTTGTTTATTTGCGCTTGCGCGTCACGATTTGAAATTGCAAAATGAAACTTTGCATATCAAGTTTTGTTTTGCAACTTTGAAACAGGTGCAATTGATGCCGACGAAACTGGACAAAACTCCAAACTGCTCAGTCGCTCGGGCGCTTGGTGCCGTCGGCGAACGCTGGAGCCTCCTGATAATACGTGAGGCGATCATGGGGTCCACGCGCTTCGATGAATTCCATGTGAGGCTGGGCATTGCGCGGAACATCTTGCAGTCGCGCCTGCGAACACTCGTGGAGAACGGTGTTCTGGAGCGTTCGTTTTCTTCCACCAATGCGCGCATTCCCCATTACGTCCTTACAGGCAAGGGATGGGATCTATTCCCGGTTGTTGCGGCACTGATGCACTGGGGCGACCAATGGCTGGATAATGGAGCTGGAGCCCCTGTTCTTCTGGTCGATCCTTCGACGGATGCTGCGATACCACGTGTAACACTCAGGGAAAGGGAGGGTGACGTTTTACCACCGCGTCTGATCCTTCTGCGCGCTGGTCCGGGGGCGACATCCAGAACCCGGCAACGGCTCGGATAGGCGAGGTTTGGATGGCAGCGCCCTAAGACAGTTCCCATCCACCCCCACCACACCATCGCCAAACTTCTGGCCTACACACCCTCTCGGGCAGCCGCCCGGCTGCCTCTGAGACAAGCAGGAGGCTTTGCCATGTGTGACTATTCCTTGCATCATGTCGCGTCAGCCGCCGCCAAGGTTGGCGACAAACTTGTGTCCACCACTTTTCCCATGTCGAGCACGCGCGGCTTTGCTGTGGCCGGTCAGCCCGATGTGGCAATCTGCGTGCCGCCGGGCACGGAACTGGCGTTTGAGCAGAATGTCCGGTGCGATCACGGCTTTGGCTTGCTGCGGCGCAGGACAATCCCGCATCAGGTCGCCCGGTTCCGGCAGATCAACATGGATCAGCCCTATGCCAACCACGACGCGCTGGAATTCCCGGATGGCCAGATCGTGATGCTGACGCATCTGACGCTTGGCCAGCATGCGGTTGTGCTGCAACTGCCGGTCGATCCGAAGGTTGTTCAGGAGCCCAGGGTCGAGCCCGTTGCTCAGCCGGTGGATGCTGTTCCTGTCATTGCAGAACAGGAAGCCCGCCGTGAGTTCGGGCGGTTCTACCCGATGTTCTGAAGGCCACCCTGTGCCGTGATCCGTTCGCGCATGGCTTCCGGCACGCGCAGGGCCTTGCGCTTCGTGAGATCGAACAATGCACAAACACTCTCGGCGGTGGCAATCAGCTTGCCGCCGAGGGTGATGTCCTGCCTATAGGTCATCGAACTGCCGCCAACGCGGGTGATGCGGCTGGCGATCCGCGCGGTGCCGGGATAGCGCCCTTCCGCCTTGAACTCTATCGTCAGCTTGACGATGACGAAGCTTGCGCCCGCAGGCGTCACGTCATGCAGGATTTCGTCCATATAGGCCACGCGTCCAGCCTCGCACAGCGTGGCATAAACCGCGTTGTTGAGATGCCCCAGCACATCCATGTCGGCATAGCGCAGGGTGATGTCGGTAAGGGTGGTGCCGGGCGGGTGGTCGGTCATGATTTTATTGGACATTGTGGGCGTCTGGCACCGCGAAGCGCCGGGGTCAACCGCGCGATTTTTTCCTTCTCCCGCCTGCGGGAGAAGGTGCCCAAGCGAAGCGGCGGGCGGATGAGGGCCTTCGACTCTCCCCTCACCCGGCCCTGCGGGCCACCCTCTCCCGCAGGCGGTAGAGGGAAAGAGTTGGCGCTGGCCCGTGTTCTGTGCGCTGGCTCGACAAGGCATAATCCGTGATCAGCCGCCGCATCGGCATCTCGAACAGGCGGTAGCACAGCAGCGCGACTGTCAGCGCAACCGCAAACGACAGGATTGCCGCCCCCCACATCGGCAGCAGCGCTGTGCCGAAGAGCTTGCCTGTGATGGCGAAAATGCCGACCTTGATCGGCATATGCCACATGTAGAGCGAATACGACGCATCGCCGAGATGGACAAAGCGCTTGCCCTGCATGCGGCTTTTCGCGCCGTGCTGTTCGGCGGCGGCGGCCAGCAGCACAACCAGCGCAAAACCGGCTAGCGCCCATTCATCGCGCGCATTGAGATGCATCGGCAGCAGCGCCAGCAGGAAAGCCCCGTGCGCCCACCAGAGCGACGGGGCAAAATCCTTCCAGCGCGTGGACAGCAGATGCGCGATCAGCACGCCGGTGAAGAAGGTCGGCACCGCGCGCAACGCCCCCATGTCATACCAGGCCAGCGTCCAGTCGCGCAGGCCAAGGTGATCGCGGGTCAGCACGGTGGTGACGATATAGAGCACCACCAGTGCTGCGTTCAGCAAGGCAGGCAGCCGCATGATCATGAGCGCAAACAGCGGAAACAGGGCGTAGACGAACATCTCGGCCGAAATCGACCAGGACGGGATGTTGAACGAGCCGTAGGACGTCACGCCGAGGCTATGCGTCAGCGTCAGGTTGGCGATGATCGCGGTGGTGGAAAAAACCTCCGGGTTTGTGCCTGGCTGCAATTGCCCCGTGCCGATCACCATGCTGCCCGCGATGCCGACCATCAGGGTCAGCAGATGCAGCGGATAAAGCCGTGCGAACCGTCTCCACATGAAGTGGCGATACCCCGCACCATCCTGCACTTTGTTGAGATACGTCTTTGCGATAACGAAGCCCGACAGAACGAAGAAGAAATCCACCATCAGGCGGATGTTCTCGAACAGCGGGGACAGCGTCGCCAGACCCAGGATATTCGCTTTATTGAAATGATAGACGCAGACAAGGCTGGCCGCGATGAAGCGGTAGCTGTCGAGGATACGATAGCGTCCATCGAACGTGGTGGCGGGCATGGCGGGAGCCTTCATCTGTCCCATCATGCGACAAAACCTGATGCCGGAGCAGCGGGACTTTAAGACTTGGTTAAGTCTTGGGTTTGAGCCACGCTCTGGACAGCGCCATCCCGCCCGCTATGGTCCGCAGCATTCGCTGATCCGGAGGAATATCCATGGCTTATGAAACCATCATCGTTGAAACCCACGGCCCCGTGGGCGTGATCAAGCTGAACCGGCCTGATGTGCTGAATGCGCTGAACGCGAAGCTGATCAGAGAAGTGAACAAGGCCATGGATGCGTTCGAGAAGGACAAATCGATCGGGTGCATGGTGCTGACCGGCTCCGACAAGGCCTTCGCGGCGGGCGCAGACATCAAGGAAATGCAGAACAAGCGCTATCCCGGCACCTACATGGACGATCATATTGCGCCGTGGGACCGGGTCAGCCAGCGCCGCAAGCCGATCATCGCGGCAGTCGC
>CAXTUM010000373.1:0-3836 GCA_964247205.1 uncultured Beijerinckiaceae bacterium | reverse complement strand
AGCGGTCCAGAAAGCTAACCAAAGACGTCACCGCGTCAGCGGCAGGCACCTCACAGCGGATGTGTGTCAGGTGGTCTGCCCTGAGATGTCCAGCGCGCTGCGCTTCGCTGATCGTCTCGGCGAAGTCAAAGACCATGGCCCCAATGCCCGCGCGCAATTCATGCCCGTCGATGCCGATGCGCAGCGAGTCGAAAACGGTCGTGATGCCCGAAGCCGCGATCTGCGCATCATAGGCAAGCACGGCGCTCACAGCGTCCCATTCAACCTTGGGGCGCGGCATATAGTGCGCTTCGAGGTGATCTGTATGCATCTCGACGAGACCTGGCATCAGGTAATCGCCGCCAACATCGACTCCATTTTCAGGGGCCTTGCCGTGGCCGACTTCGTGGATCACGCCATCGGCAACAACCACGTAGCCCCGGAAGCGGTCATCCGCGGTGATGATCTCGGCATTTGCGAAGATCTGCACGGTCATGCCCGCACCTTGTGCTTTGCAACGAATGCTGCAATGTCCAGCGAGCGGAAATCATCGAGCGCGTCGCGTAACCTGTCGTGGCTCCAATCCCACCATGCTAGGCGGTCCAGCTGCACACCGGTCGCCGCATCGAACCGCTCGCGAATGAGCCGAGCGGGAACGCCACCGACGATCGTGTAGGCCGCGACGTCCTTGCTGACGACAGCGCCCGCGCCGATGACGGCGCCATTGCCGACCGTGACTCCCGGCAGCACCGTTGCGCCATGTCCGATCCAGACGTCATGACCGATGGTGACGGCATTCTCCCGGCGCCAGTCGAAGAACGCTTCCTCACGCTCGGCATCCGGCCAGTAGTCGTTGGCCCGATAAGTGAAGTGATGCAGCGTTGCTCGCCAGGTCGGATGGTTGGTGGCGTTGAGGCGGACATGGGAGGCCATGTTAACGAACTTGCCGATGCGCACTGCCCAGACCTCGCAGTCCTGCATCATGTAGGAATAGTCGCCGATCTCCGCCTCGCTCACCTTGCAGCGCTCGGCAATCTCCGTGTAGCGACCGATGGCAGAGGCGCTCACATGGGCGGTCGGATGGATCAGCGGCTCGTCCGAGAGCCGCGTTTTAGCGCCATGGGACTGCCAGTCCGGCTGCGGTTGCGCGTTCATGCGGCCTCCTTGAGGGACGGCGCGAATGCGCTGACATCAATGGTTCTATCGGCCACGCGCTCACGCACTTCCTGGTCATGGAAGATGCCGAGGAACGCCGACCCATCTGCCTTACGAGCCTCGATCAGCGCCAGGACAGCATCGCGGTTGGCTGAATCAAGCGAAGCCGTCGGCTCATCGAGGATCAGCAGGCTGTGGTTGCCCGCAAAACCGCGGGCGATGTTGACGCGCTGCTGCTCGCCACCGGAAAAGGTAGCTGGCGGCAAGGACCAGAGTCTTTCAGGCAGGTTCAGCAAGGTCAACAGAGCTGTCGCGCGCGCCCTTGCATCCTGCACTGACAGGCCTGCCGCGAGCGCAGGCTCGGCCACGAGATCAAGGGTCGCGATGCGCGGGATGACCCGCAGGAACTGGCTGACATAGCCCATGGTGTGCCGTCGCACCGCGAGGATCGTCCGCGTGTCGGCGCTGGCAAGGTCGAGCATAGCGCCATCATGGCGCACGCGGATTTCGCCCGAACTGGTCAGGTAATTGCCATAGATCATCTTGAGAATCGATGACTTGCCCGCGCCTGACGGCCCGCCCAGCACGACGCATTCTCCTGCGAAGACATCGAAGGCCGCATTCTCGACCACAGGCAGTTGCGCGCCGCCATGAAGATGCAGCGTGAAGCTCTTGGCGAGGCTCCGAACGGAAAGAACTGGTTCTTGAACGGATGTCATGCGGCGAGCACCGAAGAAACGAGCAGTTGCGTGTATGGGGCCTGCGGATCATCGAGCACGCGATCCGTCAGGCCTGTTTCGATGACATGCCCGTGTTTCATGACAAGGATACGATGGGAGAGCAGCCGCGCCACCGCGAGGTCGTGCGTCACCAGCACCACCGCGAGACCCATATCCGCCACGAGGCCACGGATGAGATCAAGCAGGCGCGCCTGCACGGAGACATCGAGCCCGCCTGTCGGCTCGTCCATGAAGACAAGGCGCGGCGCGGTCACGAGGTTGCGCGCGATCTGAAGCCGCTGGCGCATGCCGCCGGAATAGGTCGACGGCTTGTGGTCTATGCGCGCTGTGTCAATCTCTACGCGCTCAAGCCAGTCCGCGGCGGCGCGCCGGATGCCGCCGTAGTTGCGGCCGCCGACCGCCATCAGCCGCTCTCCGATGTTGCCGCCAGCCGAGACATTCATGCGCAGTCCCTGCGTGGCATCCTGATGGACAAAGCCCCAGTCCGTGCGCATCAGCAGGCGACGCTCGGCCTCGCTCAGACCGTCGAGCGTTCGAGTGACGCCGTCGCGCATGCGGTAGCGCACGTCCCCAATATCCGGTGCAAGCTTGCCGGCCAGCATGTTGAGCAGCGTCGACTTGCCGGAACCCGACTCGCCGACAATGGCAAGCACCTCGCCTTCATCAAGCGTGAAGGAGACATTCGCGCAGGCGGTGATGCCGCCATAGCGTTTGGTCAGTCCTTCGGCGATCAGGAGAGGCTTGGTCATTCGGCGGCCTCTACACGCGGCGCAACATGCGCTGTCTGGTCAACTGCATGCTCCTTGGAAAGCCGATCCTCGCAGTGATCAGTATCCGAGCAGACATACATCCGCCCGCCATGATCATTGGTCACAACTTCATCAAGGTAGCTGTCCGTAGCGCTGCAAAGCGCGCATGGATGATCGAACGTGTTGCGCTCGAAGGGGTGATCCTCGAAGTCGAGCGACACAACCTTGGTGTGCGGCGGAACTGCATAGATGCGCTTCTCGCGACCTGCCCCGAAGAGCTGCAGCGCAGCGCAACCGCTCATCTTCGGATTGTCGAACTTCGGAATCGGTGACGGGTCCATCACGTAGCGGCCTGCTACCTCCACGGGGTAAGCATAGGCCGTCGCGATATGGCCGTGCCTGGCGATGTCCTCGTAGAGCTTCACATGCATGAGGCCATACTCCGACAGCGCGTGCATGGTGCGGGTCTCGGTTTCGCGTGGTTCCAGAAAGCGCAAAGGTTCTGGAATTGGCACCTGGTAAACGAGGATTTGACTCGCCGTCAGCGGCTCCTCGGGGACGCGGTGACGTGTCTGGATAATTGTTGCCTCGCTGGTCTTCGTCGTGACGGCCACACCAGCAGTCTTCGCAAAGAAGGCCCGGATCGAAACCGCGTTCGTCGTATCGTCCGCGCCTTGGTCGATAACCTTGAGCACGTCATCCGGTCCCAGGATCGCGGCCGTCACCTGCACACCGCCGGTACCCCAGCCATAAGGCATCGGCATCTCCCGGCTGGCGAAGGGCACCTGGTAGCCGGGGATCGCGATGGCTTTCAGGATGGCGCGGCGGATCATCCGCTTGGTCTGTTCATCAAGATAAGCGAAGTTGTATGCGGTCGTCATTCGGCGGCCTCCGCTGGCGGCACTTCGCCCTGCTGTGCGATCTCCGCGCGCATCTTGCGCAGCATCGAAATTTCGGCCTGGAAATCGACATAGTGCGGCAGCTTCAGATGCTCCACGAAGCCCGTGGCCTGCACGTTGTCGGAGTGTGAGAGCACGAACTCCTCGTCCTGCGCGGGACCTTTGCGCTCCTCGTCAAACTCGGCAGCGCGCAGCGCACGGTCCACGAGCGCCATGGACATCACCTTGCGCTCGCAGTGGCCAAACCCCAGGCCGTAACCGCGCGTGAAGCGCGGCGATTCGGTCTTCGAACCCTGGAACTGGTTGACCATCTG
>CAXTUM010000372.1:0-3854 GCA_964247205.1 uncultured Beijerinckiaceae bacterium | reverse complement strand
GATGGCGTCATGGCTCTCCTCGCGCAATCACAGCGTCCGCGGGCTGTCTTTTGCGGCACCGATGTCATCGCCACGGGCGCCATCTTCGCCTGCTTGCGCGCAGGCCTCCGGGTGCCCGGCGATATCGCCATCGCCGGTTATGATGATCTCGAGATTGCGGGCCAGATGATACCGTCACTCACAACCGTGCGTATCCCCCGGTTCGACATCGGGGTCCGCGCGGCGGAATTGATCGACATGGCACTGGCCGGCGAACGTCCGGCCGAACCTGTCGCCGATATGGGTTTTCAGATCATGTGGCGCGACAGCGCCTGACGGGGGAAGAAAGCGATGGGATCGACCGTCATCGTGACCGGGGCGAGCCGCGGCATCGGCGCGGCGGCCGCACAACTGGCCGCGCGGGCCGGGCACCATGTCTGCGTCAACTACAACAGCCATGCCGGGGATGCGGAGAGGGTTGTAGAAGCCATCCATTCAGCGGGCGGCCATGCCGTCGCCATGAAGGCTGACATGGCGAAGGAGGAAGAGATCACCGCCATGTTCGCCCGCTGCGACAGCGAGCTTCCGCCCTTGGCGGGCCTCGTGAACAACGCGGGCTATCTCGGGGGCGAGAGTCTCATCGAGGATTTCGACGCCGCCAGCATGCGGCAGCTCTGGGATGTGAACGTCGTGGCGTATTTCATCTGCGCGCGGGAGGCCGTCCGGCGCATGTCCCGCGAGCGCGGCGGCTCCGGCGGAGCCATCGTCAACGTCTCGTCGATGTCAGCGGAGTCTGGCGGAATCGGGCCGCGCGCACACTACGCCGCCACGAACGGCGCCCGGCGCACCTTCACCTTCGCACTGGCCAAACAGGTCGGCCGGCTCGGCATCCGCGCCAACGGCGTCATGCCCGGCGTCATCGACACGCATTTCAACGATGGCTTCGACAACGAGGGACGGAACCTGCGGCTGCAGCCGCTGATTCCGGTGGGCCGGGTCGGCGTCGGCATGGATGTGGCGGAAATGATCATCTGGCTGCTGTCGGAGCAGGCGGCTTTTGTGAACGGCGCAGTCATCCCGGTCAACGGCGGGCATTTCTGATGCCGAGAATTCAGGCCTGCCCGACAGCGAGATCGAATGCGAGCGTTTGCATCTCCCGCGCTCCCTGGATATCCGGCCTGTAGCCAAGGCCTGGCGCGTCCGGCAGCTCCACCATGCCATTCCTGAGCGGCAGAACCGGCCCTGCAAAGGCTTCACGCAGCGCATTGTCGTTGACATCGACCTCAAGCAGGCCGTCTCCCCCCACAGCAGAAAGCAGATGCGCGCTTGCGGCAAGGCCGATCCCTCCGCCGAGATAATGCGGGCAATAGCGCTTGCCGGCAGCTATCGTGCGGCGCGCGATATCCAGACAGGCCGACAGCCCGCCCCACTTGCAGATATCCGGCTGGATCACGCCAAGGAAAGAGCCCGCAATCGCGCTGTTGAAATCCGCATCACTGCGCAGGTTCTCGCCTCCCGCGAGCGGGGCCGTTGATGCTGCCGCCACGCGAAGCCATTCAGCCTCCGGACGATCCGCCGCGATCGGCTCCTCCAGCCAGACAAGCGGATACGCGGCGAAAACCTCCGCCATGCGGCAGGCCTCATCCCCATCCCAGGCCTGATTGGCGTCCGCCATGAGCGCTTCTCCCGGCTGCAATGCCCGGAAAGCGGCAGCAACAGAAGCTTCATCGCTAACCCTGCCGAAGCCGACCCGGAGCTTGAACGCCCGGTATCCCTGCGCACGGGCGGCTTCCATCATGCCGGGAGCCTCGCGCGAGTCGATACCGCTCGCATAAACCGGCAGGGAGCGCTGCTTGCCGCCAAGCCACACTGCGAGAGGGACGCCTGCCCTGCGCGCGGCGAGATCATGCAGCGCGATATCGACGCCCGATGCGATCTGATCTGCAGGTCCCGGTTCGCCCGCCTGCAGCGCCAGCCTGTGGAGGCGCTCCCGCAGTGTTCCCCAGGCAGAAAACGGATCGGCGGAGCTGACGCCTCTCAAGGCGCCCGGAAGAACCGATGCGGCGAGCCGGGCGCGATACTCTGCTCCTGGCTGGGGGAAGTTGCACCAGATCTCGCCAAAGCCCTCGGCGCCGTCGGAATCCTCGATCCTCAGGACAAGGGCGGGCCGGCTTTCGACAAGCCCGAACACCGTTTTGAGCGGCTGCCCGAGCGGATAGCGGAAGCAGTGAATTTCAACGCGCGTGATGGATGGCATGGCGAGCTATCGTTCCGCAAAGGGTTGCAACTGTCAAAGTGCCGGTCATGGAATCACCTGACTTGCCGACCTGCAGAAAATGGGAGACGTCCAGGCCACCTGACCGCCCGTCTGACGCAGCCTTACATAGACATTCTCCCCGTCACTCAGGCCGCCCAGATTGACCGTTCCCTGCCACTGCCATTGCGACGGCAGCGGCAGCGCATGCATGCGCCAGGCCGGGCTGTCGATCGGTCCCAGGTTTCCGCTTTTCGCTCCCTCGAACAACCGGCGTGCCGGAACGTCGAGTTGCTGGCCGCAAAGCTCAGCCCGGATGACCGCATTGTCGCCAAGCCTCAGCCTCAGCGCCACACCTTGTGTTGCCGGGGTCATGTTGTTGGGATTTGCCGATGCCGTGACACTCATCCGCACGCAATTGCCCTCCTGCCGAATGGATGGCAGGGCATGGGGACTGTCCTGTCCCTCAAGCGGCGAGACAATCTCTGCGCCCCGGAAACGCGGCTCGACACCGATGATCTCTCCCCCGTCAATAGTGATGGCGCAATCCCAGTGGTGCGAGCTCCCGCGGGCGCCCCAGCCGAGTTCCAGATAGAGGATGGTCTCCAACGTGTCAGAAATCGGTGACGGCGTTATCTCCGGCGAGATCCGGTGAACAAGACGGCCATTGCGGATGATGTCGATGGCATCGATGCACCCGCCGCCCACGGCCTCGATCCTCAGACTGGCATCGTCCGCTGGCTGAACAACGCCGCCCTGAAAGGTGTCGCCGATGGCAGCCAGCAAATGGATATTGTCTCCCGTCAGGGCATTCGTCCGTCGTCCCAGCATCGCGTCCCAGATCGCGGCGCGGGTGTGCTCATGTGCGTAAACCGCCATGCGGCCATGGCCATAGGAACCGGGAAAAGCAGAATGGTGATCCGTGTTGCCGACAATACCGAAGACATGACCCTGGGCCAGACCATGGTGCACGGTCCCGTAGCCATCAGCGGGGCCCATGGAATGCAGGTACGGGCGATCAGTCTCCGATGTCTCGGCGCAGCCATGCATCGAGACCATTTCGACGAAAGGCGACAGCGCCGGATCAAAGCTGGACCAGTTGATGCCTCTCGCGCCGAGACGATATCCGATGTGGTGAGGGAAGGCGAAGGCGCGGCCCGGAAGAGCCGCTGTCAACCGCATGACAAGCTCTGCCGGACTGTCCGCAAGGATCATCGGCTCAGGATCGAGATCACGATAGACAATCGTATAGTCCCCGTGGGCGGCGGAATGAATTTCGTAGCCGGGGAAAACCGTCAGCGAGGAAGAGTTCACCGCCTTCAGCATGGCGAAATGTCCGGGCCAGCGCTCGCTGAGTTTGGCGAAACCCTTGACGTGAAAATCGACGATATGGGCCACGGACGGATCATCAACAGGCATGTCGGGCCAGTGGGCGTGCCCCGTGACCGAGACGAAATCGAGCTGCAGCGCCGCCCGCGCCAGCGCGTCGGAAAAGCGGCCATGGCCGTAGCTCAGGTCGCAATGGTTGTGGATATCGCCGAACAGCGGCTGAACACCCAGCGCATCGGCCAGCGGTGTCAGGCCTGCATGGAGCGGGACGCGGCTCATCGGGTGGCCGCCG
>CAXTUM010000371.1:0-3856 GCA_964247205.1 uncultured Beijerinckiaceae bacterium | reverse complement strand
TCCGCCATCACCTGGAAATATCCAAGCTGCATCCTGCGCGGCGACGAAAGCTCGGGCGAGTTCTATTCCATCGCGGTGTCCAACGGCCGCCAGCAGGTGGATAGCGGCACCAAGATGATCCATCTTGGCAAGAACACTCGCTCCAAGATCATCGCCAAGGGCATTTCGGCCGGCAAATCCGACTCGACCTACCGCGGTCAGGTCTCCATGCACCGGAAAGCGAAGGGCGCGCGCAATTTCACCAACTGCGACAGCCTCCTCATCGGCGAAAACTGCGGGGCGCATACGATTCCCTACATCGAGAGCAACAACAATTCGGCTGTCGTGGAGCACGAGGCTACGACCTCGAAGATCGCCGAGGATCAGCTGTTCTACTGCATGCAGCGCGGGCTTTCCAAGGAAGACGCCGTGGCGCTTGTGGTCAACGGGTTTGTGAAGGAGGTTCTGCAGCATCTGCCGATGGAATTTGCGGTTGAGGCGCAGAAGCTGATCAGCATCAGCCTTGAGGGGAGCGTGGGGTGAGAGTCCACTACACCATCGTTTTTGCGTTAGCCGTGAACATTACACCATGTTTTGCGCAGGGCTCTCGCATCGAGGATAAAATTTTGATGCAAGAATTTGCGTCAGCAGATGGCAAAAGCGCATACATTCAAAATGGACAGGAAGACTATGTCCTACACTGTTCAGACGAGGGGCGCTTCCACTTGATAGTCAAAGGCAGTCAGAGTCTTAATCGACCATCTGACTCTGGTCGACTTTTTGTTGGCGATGCGTCTGCAGAATTCAGTTGCATCCAGAAAGAGCGCTTTTTGAGCTGCCTTGGGGATTTTCCAATGCGCGTTGCTTTGGCGAAGTTGGATTCTTGGGGAATTGGAACTTTCATCATTGGCAACACCACGCGCCAAATTTCTGGCTGGCATTTCAAAGACGCCCTTAATCGAATGCGTCCAGCATGCAGTCGATAGGTTCGCAGCACAACCTCCCCCGCCCAAACATCGGCAAATACGCCGATGAACAGGCGGCGCTGGCCGCTGTCGTGGCGCGGCTGGTGGCGGAGCTTGATCCCCATGCGATCTGGCTGTTCGGCAGCCGCGCGCGGGGCGATCACAGGCCGGACAGTGATTTTGATTTGCTGGTGGTGGCGAAACCCGGGCAGCCTTGGGGCGGGGATTATGAAAAGGTCTATATGGCGACCAGCGGCACGGGCGTGGGCTGCGATATTGTGCCCTGCACATCTGATGATTTTGTGATCGCCCAACTTCTTCCAACAACGCTCGTATCACAGGTTTTGGCCCATGGACGCGAAGTCTTTAAAGCAGAAACGAACGGCAGCCTTTCTCGAACTGGTTCAGCGCGACATTACCGCAGCACGGAAGTTGCTGCCGGACATGCCGGGCCACGCCGCGTTTCAGGTGCAGCAGGCGGCAGAAAAACTGCTGCGAGCCGTGCTTGAGCATGAGCAGATTGTCGCCAGTCCTACGCACAGCCTTCGCCAGCTTGCGCAACTGCTTCCCAAAGACCATCGGTGGCGCGACGCATTCGATGAGCTTGACCGGATCAGATCAGCGGCAACCAGATACAGGTATCCGACATCCGCTGGAAATATCATGGATGCCGATGAGGTGCTGACCAGCACAGACTTGGCAAACGACCAAAAACTATCGCGTGAGGTGAGCGCCTGGCTCTCCTTCAGCATGTGAACAAAGGCCCATAAACATGCTCGAAATCCGCAATCTCCACGTCAAAATCGCCGATGAGGACAAGAAAATCCTCAATGGCCTCAACCTCACGGTCCATTCAGGCGAAGTCGCTGCCATCATGGGGCCCAACGGCTCCGGCAAATCGACGCTGTCCTACGTGATCGCCGGCAAGGAGGATTACGAAGTCCTCGACGGTGAAATCCTGCTCAACGGCGAAAACATCCTGGAGATGGAGGCCGATGCGCGCGCTGCTGCCGGGTTGTTCCTGGCCTTCCAGTATCCGCTGGAAATCCCCGGTGTGGCCACCATGACCTTCCTCAAGGCCGCGATGAATGCGCAGCGCCGCACGCGCGGCGAGGACGAATTGCAGCCCGCGGCGTTCATCAAGGCGGTGAACGCAGCCGCTGATCAGCTTGGCATCGCGAAGGACATGCTCAAGCGCCCGCTCAACGTCGGCTTCTCGGGCGGCGAGAAGAAGCGCATGGAAATCCTGCAGATGGCGCTTCTCGCACCCAAGATGTGCATTCTGGACGAGACCGATTCCGGCCTCGATATCGACGCGCTGAAGGTGGTGTCGGAAGGTGTGAACCGGCTGCGCGGACCGGATCGCGCGTTTCTGGTGATCACGCATTACCAGCGCCTGCTTGATCACATCATCCCCGACTCCGTACATGTCATGGCGCAAGGCCAGATCGTGAAATCGGGCGGCAAGGAACTCGCGCTTGAATTGGAGAAGAACGGCTACCGCGACTACGCGACGGCAGCGTGACCATGAACGCACCCGTCACCAGCCTCAAGACCGCTGCAGAAACAGAGCTTTCGAAGCTCTTTGCGGCGGCAAAACCGCAAGGCGCGGAAGCTTTGCGCACGCAAGCCTTCGCCCGCGTCGAGGCCGCAGGCCTGCCGCATCGCCGCATCGAGGCATGGCACTACACGGATCTGCGCGCCATGATGCGCAATGCGGCTCCCTTGACCCCTGCCCCATCGGCGGATTGGGCAGTCAAGCACCCGTGGTCGCTGGTGAAGGACGATGCCGTTTTCGCATTCGTCGATGGCTGGCTGGTGAAAGCGCCTGCGCTGCCCAAGGGCATAACAGTCACATCTCTGGCCGATGATGCCGCTGCTGTCGCCAGCAGCCTGAACCGTGGCGTCGATCTCTCGGGCGATATCGTGACATCGCTCAACACCGCGTTCATGACCGGCGGTCTGCTGATCGAGGTCGCGGCAGGCGTTGTGGTGAGGGAGCAGGTCTCGCTGGCCTTCGAGACAACGGATGCCACAGCATCCTACGCCCGCATCGTCGTTTCCGTGGCTGATGGCGCATCGCTCACGCTGATCGAGACACACCGTGGAAAATCAGGCGCTGCGGCGCAGGAAAACACGGTGATCGAGTTCACCCTCGGCAAGGGCGCTTCGGTTGAACATATCCGGGTGAATACGGCGGACAGGTCGGCGCAGACATTGTCTACGGTGGCTGCTTCAGTCGCCGCTGGGGCCACGTTCAACACGTTGTCCTTCACCACAGGCGCAGCGCTCTCACGCCATCAGGTCTTTACCCGCGTGCATGGCAATGATGCCACTGTGGGCGTGCGCGGCGTCACATTGCTGCGCGGAACCCAGCACGCGGACACCACATTGGTGACCGAGCACGACGCACTGAACGGTACGGGCCGCAAGCTCTTCAAGACCATTGTCGATGATGAGGCGCGCGGCGTGTTCCAGGGCAAGATCATCGTCAAGCAGCATGCGCAGAAAACCGACGGCAAGATGGCGTCGAACGCTCTGCTGCTGGGCGAACATGCCTCGATGCATTGCAAGCCGGAGCTGGAGATTTTCGCGGATGACGTGGTCTGCGGCCATGGTGCGACCGTGGGCGCGCTGGACGACGAATTGCTGTTCTACCTGCGCTCGCGCGGTATCGCGCGCAAAGAGGCTGAAGCGCTGATGATCATGGCCTTCGCGGGCGATGCGCTGGAGCATGTGAGCCATGATGGCTTGCGGGAGGCACTGGTCGGCATGACGCAGAAGTGGCTGGAGGCACGGGCTTGACCTACGATATCAATACGATCCGCGCTGACTTTCCAGCCCTCCGGCTCCAGCCTTATGGCAAGCCGCTGGTCTATCTGGATAACGCGGCCTCCGCCCAGAAACCGCAA
>CAXTUM010000370.1:0-3874 GCA_964247205.1 uncultured Beijerinckiaceae bacterium | reverse complement strand
AGCGGCGATATGGCTAGACCTTCCTGATCGGAGCCCTCCGACCCAGCAGAACCACCACCACAACAGCAACGGCGAAACCCACAGTCACAACATCGATCCGCTCGCCCAGCAGAGTGGCGGACACCGCCAGCGTCACGAAAGTCTGGAGCAACTGCACCTGGCTGACACGCGCCACGCCGCCCATCGCCAGCCCGGCATTCCACGGAAAGAAGCCGAGATACATGCTGAACACGGCGGCATAGCCGAAGCCGGTCCAGGCGCTGGTGCGCACGGCGGCAAAATCCGCAGGCTGCAGCCAGAGCGCCAGCGGAACCGTCAGCGGCATGGCGGCGACAACAGCCCAGCTGACGACTTCCCAGCCCGGCATATGGCGAGACAGGCGTGCCGAGAAAACATAACCCAACGCTGCCGCGAACACCGAAAAGAACAGATAGATATCACCCGGCGTCAGCATCATATCCGCATCGCGGATGGCGAAGAGGATGACCAGCGCCGCACCGGTCACGCTCCACAGCCAGAATGTGACAGAAGGCCGGTCGCCGCCGAAGATTGCTCCGAAGAGCGCGGTCGCCAGCGGCAGGATTCCCAGCACCACCCCGCCATGGCTGGCCGGTACCGTCTGCATGGCCAGGCCTATCAGGCCGGGAAAACCGATGACGATACAGAATGAGGCTACGGCGAGATCACGCCATAGGCTCCGTGCGGGCAGGGAGCGCCGCATCACGGCGAGCACTGCCACCGCCAGCACGCCAGCCACTGCGGCGCGCCCCGTGGTGACGAACCATGGCGACAGATCGGCCACCGCCGCGCGGGTCGCGGGCAACGTGGCGCCGAAAATGACGACCCCGAGAAAGCCGAGGAGAAGACCTGTGGTTTCCCGGGACATGGATTGCGTTTCCTGATTGCACCCGGGTTCAACAGCAAAGCTCCTGCAAGACCAATGAAAGTTGCTGATTGGTCGAATTCACCGCAGAAGCCTGCAAGGGAAGGGCGCGGAGATTTGCGGCGCGGGCATCATCTTGCCCTTCACCTCGCATTCACGCGCCTGTATGTTTGATCCATTGTCACTCGATAGGAGGAGTCAGAATGAAAAAGTTTCTCGCAATGACCGCCATGGCGCTCACCCTTGGCAGCCTTGCCGCCTGCAATACGCCGGGTGAACGCGCTGCGGGCGGTGCGCTGATCGGAGGAGCCGCAGGTGCGGCCATCGGCGGGCTCGCTACCGGTCGCGTCGGCGGCGCCATTGTCGGTGGTGTGATCGGCGCCGCCGGTGGCGCGATCGTTGGCTCAGCCACGGCCCCGCCTGAAGCAGTCTGTCCGGGATATGCGCCTTACCTGCGTTACAATTCTTACGGTGAACCGTTCTGTTCACGCGGCTGATCACACGCCAGGTCTATCGCTGGAAAACCCGGTCTCGCGGGGTTGATCAGATATTAAGAAATTGCATCGAAACTGCCGGAATGGTTGGGGAGCCATCAGTGGAGTTCGAGTGATGCGTAAAATTCTCATGGCCGGGGCCGTCGTTGCGATCGCAGGCAGTGCGGCCGCCTGCTCCGGTACGGAACGGACAATCGGCGGCGCGGCAATCGGCGGCGCTGTCGGCGGCGTCGCGGGTGGAGCCCTGACCGGGACATGGCTTGGCGTCGGTGTCGGTGCTGCTGCAGGCGCCGCAGTCGGCGGTCTCGTCGGCAACGCGACCGATCCTCGCCGCCGTCAGGGATATTGAAGCGCGGGGATGCTGAAGCGGTCTCGCAGTTGCCTGCGGCCTGCAAATCGGAAATGAACAGGGCGGCGCCATCACGCGCCGCCTTTCTGTTTTGAGCCAGATATGACCAAGCCGAAACCGGACAGCGCCTGTGTCGCCAGGCTCCATCCCTCGCCCAATCATGGCGAGCGCAAGGATGGCAGGCGGCCGGACAGCCTTGTGCTGCATTACACCGGCATGGCGGACGCTGCTGGCGCGCTGCACCAGCTCTGCAATCCGCTGGCGCAGGTTTCCTGCCACTATTTCATCTTCGAGGATGGCCGCATCTGGCAGCTAGTGCCGGAAGAACGCCGGGCGTGGCATGCGGGCGCAGGCTGCTGGCAGGGCGAGCATGACATGAATTCGGCCTCCATCGGCATCGAGATCGTCAACCCTGGCCACGATCTTGGCTATACACCCTTTCCCGAAGCGCAGATTGCAGCGGTGACAGCGCTTTGCGGGGATATCGTGAAACGCTGGAACATCCGCCCTGACCGCATCATTGCCCATTCCGATATGGCGCCCAGGCGAAAGCGCGATCCCGGTGAACTCTTTCCCTGGGACAGGCTGGCGGCGTCCGGTGTCGGGCATTGGGTGAAACCGCACGCCATCGCGAGCGGGCGCTTTTTCCAGCGCGGCGAGGAGGGGATGCCCATCAAGGCGCTGCAGGCGATGCTGGCGCTCTATGGCTATGATCTGGCTGTGAGCGGCGTGTTCGACGAACTGACCGAATTCACGATTGCAGCCTTCCAGCGCCATTTCCGGCCGGAAAGGGTGGATGGCATTGCCGACCGCTCGACAATCGAAACCCTCCGCGACCTGATCGGATCGCGGAGGGTTTGATCGTCAATCGCAGGAGATATTCGCTTACTTGATCAGCGATATCTTGGTCTTGTATTCCTTGATCGTCGTTTCCGGGCACGAAATCACAAGCCGGATATCGTCATAATCCGAGTCCGTCCATTCCTTGCTGTTGTTCGAGGAATAGTCGTTCAGCGCTGCGTTCTTCGGCAAGAAGGGACGATCCTCCCAGCCGATGTACATGAACTTGCCGGGCGCGCAGGCTTGGTTCTGGTTGACAGGATTGCGGTTCTTTCCTGATGGCGTGATGTTGCCGGGCTTTCCTGGCGTGCAAAGGTCCTTCGTATCGCAGACCACCGTCTCCATCATGTCGATGGGCTGATTGTGGTTGAATGCGGCGCCTGTGAAGGCATAATCTTCCAGACCAGTTATCGGATTGACCGTTGTGTCCGAGTAGTGATTGTAGATGGTGACACCTGTTTTGTCAGTCTGGGTGTAGAGTTTCGTCGTCGAGTTGTATGTGTCTTTTGGCCAGCTGTTCTTGTTTGTGCGCTCTCCGCGTACGTTGTAAAGCCGCCACGACAGAACTTCATTTTCCGAGCACGCTGGCATCACGATGTTCTTGAAAACATTATTTGTCGACAGCTCTGTCTTGTTGCCGTCTGTGCCATTCGATGACACAGCCGTCATCTGCGTGCGTCCCTTGTTGGCCTGCGCCTTGTTTTTCTCGTTGTAGCAATACGCGTAGATCCGGTTGTAATCACCGGCCTCGTAACCCGGATTGTCCAGCGTGGGCACCAGCGTCTTGGTTTGTTTGGTGACTTCCATCTTCGCGGTTGCTGACGCAGCGACGGAAATATCCGCCGTGCTGATCGATGGCAGGTGCACCATGCGCTTCATGGTGAAAGTCGAATCAACCTTGTATTCGGTCTTGAGGGAATCCGCCCAGGCCCCGGTGAGCGTGAAGGCGCTGATCCGCGAACCTGCGATCTTGGCCTCGGCGATCTGCTTTCTCGCCGCGATGATGCCCTGCGCCTCGGTCTCGATCAGCGCCTGGCGTGCTGCGGGCGTCAAGGACGTTTTCGACGAATCGGTCTGTACCTTGACCGCCGCTTTCATCACATCCAGCGCCGCCGCATCCAGTTCGGACTGCACCATGCTGCGCGCATTGGAACCGGAGTTCTGGTCAATGGCCAGACCGGCTGCCCCGACCATCGGAATCAGCGCAACCCCGAACATGATTGCCACGTTGCCGCGCTCATTGCCGGCGAACCGTGACAGAAGTTTTCTATAAGTCTTCATCGACCAGCTCCTTTGAGCGTGACCCCA
>CAXTUM010000369.1:0-3876 GCA_964247205.1 uncultured Beijerinckiaceae bacterium | reverse complement strand
CCTTCCGATCAGGCGCGCAATAGTATCGGACGCGCCCCCGGCGGCGTAGGGAACGACCAGAGTGATCGGCTTCGTCGGGTAAGCAGGTTGGGCCATGGCCCATCCAGAAGACAATGCCAGAGCCATTGTCGCTGTGAGAATACGCAAGATGGCCTCCAAAAGTCAGGATGTGCAAACAATCTGGTGCGGATGCACATAGTATTGTGTGATCGCGATTCAAGCGGAGATCATTGCTGCTCTATGCCTGCCGCCCTGACGACAGCCGCCCAGTGCTTCACTTCGCTTTCAAGCTTGGCTTGGAGTGCCATGGGAGAGCGCTGATCTGCGGTGAAAAGCACGGTTCCGAGATCCGTAAACCGGCGCTGGATTTCAGCATCAGCCAGCGCCTTCTGCAAAGCGGCATTCAGCTTGTCGACCACATCCTTCGGCATGCCCTTCGGGCCGTAGATAGCGTGCCACACAGAAAGATCGAAGCCTGCAACCTCGGATGCCACGGTCGGCAAGCTCGGAAGCTGACTGATCGGCTGAGGCGATGTCACACCAAAGGCCTTGACGGTCTTCGCCTCAACCTGCGGCAAGGCATTCGTGGTCTGATCGCACAGGATATCCACCTGCCCGCCCACGACATCATTGAGAGCCGGCCCGGTGCCTCGGTAGGGCACATAGTTGAAGCTGGTGCCCAGCGCCTGCCCCAGCATGATGCCACATAGATGCGAACCGGATCCGACACCCGCATGGGCCACATTGGTCTTTGGCCCTTCAGCCTTGAAGCGGACCAGGAGCTCTTTCAGATTCTGTGACACGTAATCTTTCCTGGAGATCACGACAAAGGGGCCGTAATTCACCAGTCCGACCGGCTCGAACGCCGTCACGGTGTCGTAACCCGGGTTCTTGTAGAGTGCGGCGCCTGCGGACAGCGCCACATGGTGGATCAGCAGCGTGTAGCCATCCGGACTGGCCTTTGCGACGCGGGCAGCACCGGCTGTGCCGCCTGCGCCTGCCACGTTCTCCACGATGATCTGCTGTCCCAGCGTCTCGGACATCGAGCGCGAGACGATCCGGGCTATGGAATCGGACGGTCCGCCCGCAGCATAGGGCACGATGATGGTGAGAGGCTTGACAGGGTATCCTTGCGCAAAGGCAGGTGCGGCTAACGCAGCCGTTGCAGCCGCTATCATTGAAAACAGGTGACGCATTGATTCCTCCAGAACGGAGTATGTGGCGCGCTTCCCCAGCTCGTCCAGCCCATACCCTTGATCTCAGTGTTGCACAGCCGCGTGACAGGCACTACCGATTGCACCATGACCGAGCTTACAATCGCCACCTGGAACGTCAATTCCGTGCGCCAGCGGATCGAGCATCTCGTGCGCTGGCTGCAGGACAAGCAGCCGGATATCGTCTGCCTGCAGGAAATCAAGACTGTCGACGATACCTTTCCTGCCCTGGAGATCGAGGCCTTGGGCTACCATGTCGCGGTGCATGGCCAGAAGACTTTCAACGGCGTTGCCCTGCTTTCGAAGCACCGGCTGGAGGATGTGCGGCGCGGACTGCCCGGCGATCCGGCGGACGAACAGGCGCGCTACATCGAGGCGACGGTATCAGTTGCAGGCGGCGTATTTCGTGTGGCCTCAATCTACCTGCCCAACGGCAACCCGGCGCCGGGTGACAAGTATGAATACAAGCTGCGGTGGATGGAACGTTTGCGGCTTCACGCGGCGGAGCTTCTGAGGCTGGAAGAGCCGCTGGTCCTGGCCGGTGATTATAACGTCATTCCGGCTGCCGAGGATTGCTTCGATCCGAAGGTCTGGGCCAATGATGCCTTGTTCCTCCCGGATACGCGGGCTGCTTTCCAGCGTTTCAAGTCTCTTGGCCTGACGGAAGCCGTGCGCGCCACCACGGATGCGGCGAAACTCTACACTTTCTGGGATTATCAGGCGGGCGCATGGCAGCGCAACAACGGCATACGCATTGATCACCTTCTGCTGTCACCGCAGGCGGCCGACCGGCTGATCGAGACCGTGATCGACAAGGATGAGCGCGACCGTGACAAGCCGTCCGATCACGTGCCTGTCCGCGGCGTGTTCAGACTCTGAAACAGCGGCTCAGCGGCGTTCGCCCAGCTTCATCAGGCGCTCGGCATGGACGCCGGCCACGCGCTTGTCCTCATCCGACGCAAGCTCGAACGCCTTGCGGTGGGTCTCGAGAATCCAGGCGTCACGCTGTGGTTTGGCGTTTTCACGTGCAACCTGCAGCCATGCCAGACCACGGGCCACGTGCCGCTGAGCCCCCTCGCCGCCGGTGAAAAGAATCCAGCCCAGACGGGCCTGCGCATAGACATGGCCCTTCTCGGCGGCAAGGCTGAGCCAGCGCATCGCCACCTTGGGCTCGGGCTTGCCGGAGGCCGCGCCATCCAGCAGCATGCGCGCCAGCTGATACTGCGCTTCGGAATGGCCATAATAGGTCGCGGCGTAGTTGAAGGCCTTCTGCGCCTGCAGGGGATTGGCCTTGACCGCGCTTTGCGGAATGCCCTCCAGCCAGTACGTGCCCAGCGCCACGAAAGCATTGGCGACGACACCGGCATGCAGGGAATCGCGGCTTTCATCACCGCGCGCATCGGCAATGCGGGAGAACATGCGGAACGCCTTGAAATCATCCTGCGAGACGCCGTCACCCTCGGCATACATACGGCCAAGCTTCCACTGCGCCAGGATATCGCCCTGCTCCGCCGCCTGTTCGATCTGGCGCAGCGCAGCCTGCTTGTCGCCGGACCGGTAGGTCAGCGCAAAGCCGCGCCACATTTCGCGCATCTTGCTGTCGACACCCAGATCAGGCAGCGCTGGCATGGACGGAAGCGCCTGCATCCGCCGATCCGGCGAGGCAGAGTCCGGATCCGCGCTTTTTACCTCGAAGGCGTGCGCCGCCGTCCCGCCAAACGTGATGGCGGCGAGCAACGCAAACGCAAGGCTGGAATCAGATATCCGCATAGCAATGTTTTTCGCCTTCCCCGCCGGGATGCGTGACCGCACCGTCTTTTGCGGAACCGACGCCCTGCGCGAATTTCCAGATTGCGCCGGAGCCAAAGTCGGTTTCCCGGGGTTTCCAGAGCTTACGACGCGACTCCAATTCGGCATCCGTAAGGCGGACTTCGAGCTTTCCTGTGATGGCATCGAGATGGATGATGTCGCCATCCCTGAGAAGCGCTATCGGGCCACCCACAGCGGCCTCGGGACCGACATGGCCAACGCAAAACCCGCGGGTTGCGCCAGAGAATCGGCCATCGGTGATCAGCGCCACCTTGTCGCCCATGCCCTGACCATAGAGCGCCGCCGTCGTCGCCAGCATCTCGCGCATGCCGGGACCACCCTTCGGGCCCTCATAGCGGATAACGAAAACGTCGCCTTCCTTGTACCGGCGGTTCTTGACCGCATCGAAACAGGCTTCCTCGTTGTCGAAGCAGAGCGCCGGGCCCGTGAAGACCTGCTTCTCCCTTGGCATGCCGGCAACTTTCACGATCGCACCATCCGGCGCGAGATTGCCGCGCAGGCCGACAACGCCGCCTGTCACTGTCAACGGCTTCGATGTGGGGTAAACCACGTCCTGATCCGGATTCCATTTCACCGATGCCAGGTTCTCGGCGATGGTACGGCCAGTCACCGTCATGCAATCGCCGTGAAGAAAACCGCCGTCGAGCAACGCCTTCATCACCAGCGGAATACCACCCGCCTCGAAAAGGTCCTTCGCGACATATTTACCGCCCGGTTTCATATCGGCGATGTAGGGCGTCCGCTTGAAGATTTCGGCCACGTCGAAGAGGTCGAACTTGATACCGCATTCATGGGCAATGGCGGGCAGATGCAGCGCCGCATTGGTGGAGCC